>JALYHX010000895.1 GCA_030776305.1 Myxococcota bacterium | reverse complement strand
GGTCATGTCTAAGCCGAGCGACGGAACCACCTTCTGGGTGTACCTGCCACTGAAGTCCCCAACCAACGAGCAGACGTCGGGCACGCATGTGCGTTCGACGAGTGGCATGCTGCCCTTAAGCCCTGTCGTGAAGATCCGTAGCTTGACTGGATGAGTAAGAAACTTGCCTACAGGGGAAGTGCGGCCGAAGGGGTCGCCGACGAAGTCCCCTTGCCCGCTACCCCCCCGCTCTCCGAATCCCCACCAGGGGAAGGCGCCTCGCGGGCATCCATCGTCCAGCTTCGCCCACGGGCAGACGCTCTCCCGGTGGTTTTGCAGCGCACGGTCGACGTTTTCTTGCGCTACCTGAAGGCTGAGGGAGTCACGCACGTGTTTGGGATCGTGGGAGGGTTACTGTACCCGTTCTTTGCCGCGATCGAGAACGACCCCGAGCTCTACCTCGTGCACGTCAAACACGAGGAGGGGGCTGCATTCATGGCCGACGGCTACGCACGGACCACGGGCAAGCTTGCTGTCTGTGCAGGCACATCGGGTCCGGGCTCGACGAATCTTGTGACCGGGGTCGCGTGCGCGTTTGCCGACGGGGTGCCGATGCTTGTCGTCACCGGGCAGGCGGCCTCGCACGCACTCGGAAAGGGGGCCGCGCAGGAGACCGCGCGCGAGGACATCGACATCGTCGAAATGTTTCGGCCCATCACGAAGTATTCGGCGATGGTGACGAGCGCCGACAGTCTGGCGCACCACTTGCGACGAGCGCTCCGCCAGGCCCTGACCGGACGCCGCGGACCCGTCCACCTGAACATCCCCGTCGACCTTTGGGGACGTTCGGCGGAGGAGGACTGGTTCGACCCACGGACTTACCGTCCAGAGACACGCGCGTTCGATCGGCTCGCCGTGCAGCGCGCGGCCGATGCTCTCCTGGGTGCGGAGCACCCGGTGCTCGTCGTCGGTTCGGGCGTCGCCTCTGCGGGCGCTGAGGAGCACCTGAGAGCTCTCGCGGAGCTACTTCCCGCGCGCGTTGCGACCAGCCCGCGAGCGAAGGGGCTTTTCCCGGAAGACGACCCACTGTCACTCGGGATTCTCGGGAACGCCGGCCATCGCGATGCGCGCGAAACTATTCTGGGTGATGAAGTCGACGTCCTCTTCACAGTCGGCGCTTCCTTGGGCGAGACGGCAACGTTCAACTGGACCCCACGCCTATGCCCGAGCGACACGCTCATTCAGCTCGACATCGACGCTGACCGCATTGGCCGAAACTATCCGGTCGACATCCCACTCGTCGGCGACGCGCAGGCGATTCTCGTCGAGCTCGTCTACCACCTGCATCGGCGGATTCGCGACGGGGCTTCGCCTGCTTCCCGCTGGCGCGAGCGGCCTCCGCTGGTGCGCGGCCACGCGCGATATGACGACGCCCTCTCGCGAATCAGCGATGCGGTGCCGCTGCACCCTGAGCGGTGGCGCGCGGACCTCGAGGAAGTCCTGCCCGAGGACGCGGTCGTCTTCTCGGACATCGGCGGGCACATGCTCTTCAACTTGCACCACCTTTGCATTGGTCGTCGGCAGCGATTTTTCATCAACCTCGGATTCGGCTCGATGGGTCACGGGACCGTGGCGCCGATCGGCGCTGCGTTCGCCATGCCCGGGCGGCCAGTCTTTGCGCTCGTGGGTGACAGCTGCTTCGCGATGAACGGGATGGAGCTCATCACAGCGGCCGAACACGATACTCCGGTCATTTGGATCGTCGAGAGCAACAACATGCACGGCATCACGTGGCATTGCAGCAAATTGCTCAGCGGTGGACCACCGATGCGCGCCGCGGTGTACAAGCGCCCCCTCGAGGTCGCCGCGCTCGCGCGCGCGATGGGCCTCAATGCGCGTGTCGTGGATCGCCCCGGACAGATGCAGCAGGCCGTGCGTGATCTTCTCCGCATCGGGGGACCCGGGGTCATTGAAGTCCGCGTCGATCCGACCGTCTGCCCGCCCCTCGGGGAACGTGCGAAGGCGCTCGCCGGGTTCATCGAATGAGCCAGGGCGACGCTTCCATTCGCAGCCCGATCGACGAAGCGCCGTGGCCGGACAAGCTCACTGCGCGCGTCGTTTCTCCGGGGCCGCGTCCAACCATCCATGGGTACGACGTCGAGGGAGACCTCGCGCGCCATTACTCGTTCGGGGAGACGATATTTCTCGCGCTCACTGGCGAACTCCCGAACGTCGAGCAAGCCCGTATGTTCGAGGTGGCGCTCCAGTTTGCCGCGCCGTCACCGATCAATGAAGCACCGACGCACGCCGCAGTTCTCGCCCGAACGTGCGCGGGGACCACGAGCGCGATTCAGGGGACGGCGGCGATCGCGCTCGCGGAACAAGCGCGCGTCCTTGTCTCGGCGCACAGCGGATGGATCGGTGACCTGTCGGGCACCCTCGCGAACGCTTCATCCCAACATCGCGCGAAGTCCGACGAAGAGCGCGCGTCCGTCGAGCGGCTTCGGTTGGCACTGCAGGATGGCGGCCTCCGTGTGCCCGTGCTCGCCCAGGACCTGAGTCGCCCTGCCGCCTTGCTTGCCGTGTTTCATGCGTGCGGCCTGAAGCGGGCCAAGCAGATGGAGTGCGCGCTTGTGGTTGCCAAGCTCGTCGTCACGATGGCCGAGGCACTCGCCGCTCCCGCAGGAAGCTTCCGAAAGTACCCGGTCCTGCTTCCCACCACGGTTTATGAGGAGGACGAACCATGATCCGGACGCGTGTGGCCCGCAACATCGAAGGGGACAATCTCTATTTTGGGCACTGGACCCTGCGCGACTTGCTCGCGCGCGAGACGATGACGGGCCTCATGTGTATGGCAGCGACCGGAAGGCGTCCTTCCGACGAAGAGCGTGGCGTTCTGGACATCATTGCGGTCGCGTTGTGCTCGGCCGATCCACGCATCTGGCCGCTCAAGCTGACGCGCCTCGTGGCCTCCTATGGCGGCACGCTCGCAGGCCTGGGTGCAGGCCAACTCGCAATGGAGGGCAAGCACATTGGACCCTGGGTCATCGGCCACGCGGCGAGTCTCCTCATCCTTCTTCGTGAGGGCCTCGCCGAGCCCGTCAACGACGCTTCGGCGATCGACGCCGCAATCTGGGATTTCATCGCGAGCCGTCGACGAATGGTTGGCTACGGTGTACCGCTACGCGAGCGCGACGAGCGCATGGAGGCGCTTGGCGTTCAAATGAGCAAAATGGGGCGCGACGGGCTGCCGTACTGGCAGCTCCAGCAAGCGCTCTCCACCGCAATGAACCGCCGATGGCGAGTGGCCCCTAACGCAGCCATCGGCATCGCGGCGATTCTTCTCGACCTCGGCTACTCGCCTTCGCAAGCATCGGCCGTATCGACTTTTCTGAACCAGAATGTATTCGCCGCCAACGCATTCGAGGCAGCACAACTACGCGCGCCCGAGATGCAACGGCTCCCGCAAGAGCACGTCGCCTATGTCGGGCCCGCCTTGCGCGTGAGCCCTCGCGCGCGCGCACGCGGTGAGTAGGCCACCATTTCCAAGAGGTTCGCGTCGCTTGCGGAGTGAACGCCGCGCGCTCGCGTCATCGCGTCCAACGTGACGTCGAGACGTAGGGCACCCACCCCCTCCGGGGTTGCGATGTTGGGAAACGTCATCCCACGACGCGAATGCGCGCGAACCGTCGGTTCTTCGAACCCACGCGCACGAGGTGCTCGCTGCCAGGAGGGAGACGGGTCCTCGGATCGACGACGCGCGCGCCATTCACTTCGACCCCCCCTTGTTCGACCAGCCTTCTGGCTTCGCTGGTCGACGAAACAAGGTTTGCCTGCTTGAGCGCCCAAGCCAGCTCGGCCACGCCGCCGCGCGCGTCCACGTCCACGCGCGGCACGTTTTCGGGCGCAGCATCCCCCGAGTAAACACGCTCGAACTCCACAGCAGCGCGTTCGGCCGCCTCGTCGCCATGAAATCGCTCGACGATCTCGCGCGCGAACACCCTCTTGATTTCCAGCGGGTTTTGTCCACCCGCTCGGTCGCGCCGGAGACCGGCGATCTCGTCGGGGGACCGCCGCGACAGCAGTTCGAAGAAACGGAAGATCACGTCGTCGCCGATTTGCATCGCCTTGCGGAACATCGTGTCGGGGGGCTCGTGCATACCAATGTAGTTGTCCGCGCTTTTGCTCATCTTCTTGCCGACCAGAACGCCGTTTTCGATGCGAGCATCCGTCCCCTCCAAAATGGGAGTCGTCATGACGACTTGTGCGGGCTTGCCATATTTGGCCATCAGATCGCGTCCCACCATGAGATTGAAAAGCTGGTCCGTACCGCCGAGTTCAACGTCGCACCCAAGGACGACGGAGTCGTAGCCCTGCAGCAGTGGGTACAGGAACTCATGCTGGTGGATCGCTCGCCCCTCTTCGAAGCGCTGGCGAAAATCATTTCGCTCGAGCATCCGAGATACCGTCGCCTTGGCCATGAGCTCGACCGCGTGGACCAGGGTCATTTCGTCAAGCCACTCACTGTTGCGCCGGAGCTCGACCTTCGCGGGGTCGAGCACCTTGTAGGCCTGCTGGAGGTAAGTTTCCGCGGCGTGATTCACTTGGTCGCGCGTCAGTCGTGGCCGGCTCTCGTTTTGTCCCGTCGGATCTCCGACCATGGCCGTGAAGTCGCCCAAGAGAAAAATGGCGGTGTGACCCAAGTCCTGAAAAGTCCGCAACTTCTGGAGCAGGACTGCGTGCCCAAGGTGCAGGTCAGGACGCGTCGGGTCGAAACCCGCTTTGACGCGCAGCGGGCGGTTCGCACGCCTAGAGGCGTCGAGGCGTTCTTCGAGCTCCGAGCGAACGTGCAAATCAACGATGCCGCGCTCGAGGACGGCGATCTGCTCGGCGGCAGGAGCGAATGAGCTCGTCACGGTGCGAGTGTCTTTTGCCTCGTGAGTTCAATCCTGGTCATCGTCTTTGCCCCCCGTGATCGGCAGATGGCGGCTGCCGTTGACGATCTCTTTGAGTTCCTTGCCAACCTTGAAGAATGGGAGACGCTTGGCGGGAACATCGACGGGCTCCCCGGTGCGCGGATTGCGTCCCGAATAGGGTCTGTACGGCCGAACGGTGAAGCTACCGAAGCCTCGGATTTCGATCCCTTCGCCGCGCTGCAAGGCGTCGGTCATCGCATCGAAGATACAATTGACCACCAGTTCGGCCCGCGCCTTGGTCAAGTCCGTTCGCCGCTCCGCCAGCGTGTCGATGAGTTCGCTCTTGGTCATTGCTTGCCTCCCTGTCGGGGACGGTGCGTCGCCAAAAACCATAGGTATCATCGAGGTTTGCGTAGCGTCAACGGCTGGCCTGGGACGGCCCTCGCACGCGATCACTCGCTTTCTCGCGGGCCCGTATCGGCGTCCGCGATTTGGACGACTCGCGGTGCGCCACAGTCTGCTGCTTTCGTAGTAGCGCGCTAAAGGGGCCAGAGCGTTGTCTTGTCGAGCATGACTGGACCGCCATGCGCACGGACGATGAGCCATGCTCTCGTGCGGGATGCGCCAAGTGTTACGGGTTGCGGCGGAAGATCGATGCACGCAGACTGGTTGCCCGAGTCGTCCCAGGTCCACTGGGCCAGCGGCGACTTCTCCGCGTGCTGACCAAAGCTCCCAAGAGATGGCAGGCTATCGATCGATTCCGTCACGAGCGCAAGCGCGCCTTCGCCTCCGTGTCCCTGTTGGAGTATACGCGGCGCCACCATCCACCGCCGTTCGCTCGGAGCCGTACCTTGAGGCACGGGCAAGGCGAGCGCCGCGCTCGCGTCGCTATTCGCTTTGGGGGTGAGGCGAACGACGCGACCCTCGGACGCGCAGGGATTCGCCCCACGGAAGACATCGCTCGATCCTCCTGCTTGCGCGACGGGGGGCCAGTCACTTTCGGCTTCGAAGTGCCAGGTTTCGCTTCCCGCGTTCGGCGATGCCCATCCGGCGACCGAAGCGCCGGCGACCGCAGCAACGTACAGGTGAACGGGCGGATGCCCAAGTAGGTCATAGAGCAGGCGGTCGTGGTCGTCACCGAGCATGCGCGCTGCCTCGATGCCGTGGCTCGCAGCCACGCCGGGATCGTGCGCCAACTCGTATCCGCTGTCGTCGTCGAAGAAGAGGAGCCCGTGCGAAACATTCGCTTCGCGCAATACGTCCGGCTCGAAGTGGGGGCGGCCGAGGTCGCTTGCGGCGAGCGCTTGATGCGCGTGAGACGCGTGGACGGCAAAACCGGCAAGCGCGAGAGCCAATGCTCCGACCGCGCCG
Source organism: Myxococcota bacterium (assembly GCA_030776305.1). Taxonomy (GTDB): domain Bacteria; phylum Myxococcota_A; class Polyangia; order Polyangiales; family Polyangiaceae; genus Palsa-1150. Next base: position 150 of record JALYHX010000895.1, on the reverse strand, counting down.
CAGGTCAATGCGCGTGGAAATAAGCGTGCGATGCCGAGGGCCATGAGGACGTGTTCAAGAGGCACCACCGCGACGAATGCGCTCGCTCCAGCGGGAGCCCCATTGCCCGGGCGAAGCATGTGCGCGGCGAAATGACCTGCGACCACGAGC
>JALYHX010000894.1 GCA_030776305.1 Myxococcota bacterium | reverse complement strand
AAGCCGGTGGGACCCGGACCCTCGCCCTGCGCGCACGACGACGCAGGCGATGTCGATGACGCGAGCGACGTAGACAAGGACGCCGGGGACAACACCGGCAAAGGGCACGTGAAAGACGGTGACGCCGGACGGCCTGCCGACGCCGGAAAGAAGTAGCGTCGAAAAGGGTGATCGGCGGAGCCGGGCTTGGTCAATCGGCCCGGCACATGCTGGGCAACGCGCGTCTCGGTCGCTGGGCTCAGAAACCAGGGGTCGTCGCCACCGGTTTGACGTGTTTGACGCGCGTCGCGCGATCCGGATTCGACGCGGCCGTCGACGGGGGGGCGCTCGCCGAGGAGAAAGCCGGAATCGACGGTTCGGTAGGAAGCGGTGACGGACCCGCGCTCTTGGCGAGGGCAAGCGGCGCAGCCGTCTCGGCCAACGACCTCGCGGGGAACGCCGAGGTCTTTTGGGTGCGCCGCACCGCCGCCGTTGCCGCCAGGGCGACGCACGCCGCGATCACGCCGCCCACGAGCCACCTAGTGAGGGCTCCGCGACGAGCCAGGAGAGTCTCCGTGTAGCCGACCGAGTGCCCTCCCACACTCGGCGTCGGCAGAAAGGGGGGATGGTCCGTCGTTGCCTCGTCGCGCGAAGGCAGCGACCGCTGCAGGACCGCAGCGAGGTCCGCCTCTGTGACGCCCGAGGCCCCGCGCAGCGCTTCGGCCATTTCGCGCGCGCTCTTGTGCCGTTCGTACGCCCGTTTCGATAGCGCGCGTTGCAGTTCGATCCACACCCGCGGCTCCACCCTCGGGTCGGGGTCCACGACGGCTTCTAGCACGGCCGCCAGCGAGGCCGACGGAGAGCTTGCCGCGAACGGAGAGGAGCCCGTCAGCATCTCGTAGAGGATCACGCCCATGCTGAATAGGTCGCTGCGTCCATCGAGCTCGTTGTCCGCGCGGATCTGCTCGGGAGCCATGTACCGCGGTGTTCCAAGCACTCGTCCATCCAGGGTCTGGAAGCCGGACGCCGGCAGCTTCGCGATTCCGAAGTCGACGAGCTTGGGGATTACGTGCCCGTCGGGATCCATGGCGAGGAAAATGTTCGCCGGCGTAACGTCGCGGTGCACGACGCGAAGATCGTGCGCGTGTCCGAGCGCCGAAAGCACGGGGAGCGCGAGTGCAATCGCCTCCGTCGTCGGCAGCGGGCCGCGCGCCCTCGCGTAGCGCTCGAGTGTCTCACCTCGCAGGAGCTCCATGACCAATAGGAGCGTCCCATCGGATTCTTCGACGAGGTCGAAAATGCGCACGATGCTGCGGTGCGAGAGCATCGCTCCCAGGCGCGCCTCATGTCGAAAGCGCAGGGCGGCTTCCTCGTTGGCCACATCTCCGCGCCGGACCTTGACGGCGACGTGTGCCCCGGTTGCCTGATTCCGAGCGACCCACACCTCGCCCATCCCACCCACGGCGAGTTGCCGCATCAGTTGATACTTGCCAATGCGCACTCCATGCTCGAGTTGTTGCGCAGAGGGCATCGGCGATACTTTAAACTTAGCATCCTCTCACGCCGGCGGTTGTGGGCCGAGATTGTGCCTGTCTAGACCTTCTTCGTCCGCGTCCCGGTTCCGCTCGAGACTTTGGACTATGGCTCGCTGCTCTTCGGATCGGACCAGGACGTACCGTACAGGCCACACTTCTTGAGGAGATCGCGCAGATGATGTCGGGCAAGATCTGCTTCGCGCGCAGCCAGCGAGAGGTTACCTTGAGAGCGTTTCATGAGCGCAGCGAGATAAGCCGACTCGAAGCGGTCGATAGCGTGCTGCTTTGCCACGGCGAACTTGCCAGAGAGATCCAATGCCGCGCGCTCCTCGCGACTGCCGCGGAAGCCGAAGCCTTCACCGGCGACGTCACCGCGACGTATCGTGGAGCCGGTCGCGAGCGCAGCTGCGCGCGCGAGCACGTTGCGTAGCTCACGCACATTGCCGGGCCAGGGCTGCGCTTGCAGCTGTGCCAGGGCGCTCGCTTCGATCATCACGGGCTCGTTCGCCCCGATGATCTGCTGCAAGAGCTTTTGACACAGGATGGGTATGTCCTCCGGCCGGTCGCGCAGCGGCGCGATGGCAATTCGCATCTGGGCGAGACGAAAGAAGAGGTCCTCGCGAAAGCGGCCGGAATCGATCTCGTGGCGCAGATCCCGGTGCGTCGCCGCAATGACGCGGACGTCCACTTTCGCCGCCGCGGTGCCACCTACACGTGTGACTTCGCGACGCTCGAGCACGCGCAAGAACTTCGCTTGGATAGCGGGCGGGAGCTCCCCTATCTCGTCGAGAAACACGGTGCCCCCCTGGGCTGCCTCGAAGAGGCCGATGCGCCGCTGATCGGCGCCGGTGAA
>JALYHX010000893.1 GCA_030776305.1 Myxococcota bacterium | reverse complement strand
CGGTAACACGTGCGAACGGTCGGCCATCGGACCTTGCAGCCACCAAAGCACTCGCGGATGAGCGCTTCCCGGGTCGATTCGTCGAATACATGAACCTCGACTACGCGGACTGGGACAAACCGGACTTTGCTCAGCGCGCCGTCGCGCAAGTCGATGAGGGGGCGCGCGAGGGCGCCGCGGGCTTCAAAGAGTTCAAGCGACTTGGCCTCTTCCTTCGGGACGCGCGCAAACAGCTCATCAAGATCGATGACCCGAAGCTCGACCCCATGTGGCGTCGTCTCGGAGAGCTCGGCATGCCGGTCTCGATCCACGTCGCGGACCCGAAAGCCTTCTGGGGAACGTACGACGCCACCAACGAGCGCTGGAAGGAGCTGAAAGATCACCCGCGGTGGTGGTTCGGGGATCCGAAGCAGTACCCGCGGCGTGAGGAGCTCCTGGCGGCGCTCGAGCGGGTCATCGGCCGTCATCCCGAGACGACCTTTGTTTGCGTACACTTCGCCAACAACGCGGAGGACGTGGAGTGGGTCGACGCCCAGCTCGATGCGCACGCGAACATGATGGCCGACGTCGCCGCGCGGATTCCGGAGATCGGCCGACACGACCCAGAAAAGGTGCACGCCTTGTTCATGAAGCACGCGGACCGCATCTTCTTTGCTACGGATTTCCAGGTTTACGACCGCATGACTCTCGGCTCCGGGGGAAGTGGCCCGGCCCCCTCGGAGAGCGACGCGCTCGACTTTTTCCAGACGCACTGGCGCTTTTTCGAGACCGCAGACAAGGGCTTTGCGCACATGACCCCCATCCAGGGCGACTGGACCATCGACGCGATTCACTTGCCGTCGGACGTTCTCGCGAAAATCTACTTCGAAAACGCAGAGAGGCTGCTGGCGGGGCCGCTGTCGCGTCGTCGCATGTAAAGGGGTTCGGTCGCGTCCCCGCGCTACTCTTCTCGAGTGAAGGTTTCCGTCGTCCGCGCGCTCGGCGCTCTTGCTCTCTTTTGTGGTGTGGCCGTCATCGCGTTCTTCGTCGGGCGCGCGGACCCCGGGGGCGCGGCCGTGTCGCGGCTTCAGATGCAGGCAACCCCGGGCGTCGTCACGGCGATCCGTGACATTGCACGCATCGAGACGACGCAGTTTCACATCGAAAAGGTGGTCGAGGTCAGCGACGCTCAATCCAGACTGTGGGGTATGTTGGAGGCCAAAGACGCGCTTCTCCTGGTCGCCGTAGGAGACGTCATCGCGGGCGTGGATCTCGCGAAGGTAAGAGAAGGCGACGTGCGCGTGGACGAAGCGACGCGATCGGTGCACGTGAGCTTGCCGGCGCCCGAGATCGTCGCGTCGACACTCGACGAGCGTGCCACCCACGTTTATTCGCGAGCGACGGACGCGCTGGCTGCTCGCAATGAGCAGCTCGAGGGAGCGGCGAGGCGCACGGCGGAAGAACAGATGCGCAAAGCAGCGCTCGAAGCGGGCATCCTCGATCGAGCGCGGACGAGCGCCGATCGCACGCTTCGGGTACTTCTTCGATCGCTCGGATACGAACGGGTCGATCTCGATTGGGCCGACCGCGGTTGAAAGACCCGTCTTGGGGTACGTCTCTCGCACCGTTCGCACGGACGAGCTAACTTCGCTGGCGCGCCGCGTCCTTTCTCAATGGTCCAAGACCCCTCTCATTCCCACGTCCACGCGCACACGCACGTGCACGACGCATCCGGCGGTGACGGCCGCGCGTTCGCGATCGGGATTCTTCTCAACTTGGGCATCGTTGGGCTCGAGATCGTCGGGGGAATGGCCACGCACTCGATGGCGCTGGTGTCCGACGCTGCGCACAACGCGAGCGACGTGCTGGGTCTCGGGCTTGCTTGGGGTGCAGCGGCGCTGTCGAAGCGACGGCCGTCGGCCCAACGCACGTATGGGTTGAGGCGAGCCTCAATCCTCGCCGCCTTGGGCAACGCGGTCCTCTTGCTCGTCGCCACGGGGGGCGTTGGTTGGGAAGCCATACGTCGCCTCGGTTCTCCACCCACGGTCGGCGCTGCGGGAGTGATCGCCATCGCGACGATCGCTGCGCTCGTCAATGCGCTTTCGGCGCTCCTCTTCGCCGCCGGTCGGAAGCGTGATCTGAACATCGCGGCCGCGTTCACGCACCTGGCCGGTGACGCGCTCATCGCACTGGGAGTCGCCGCGGCCGGGGCCGTTGTCTGGGCGACCGGGTGGTCGCGCCTGGACCCCATCGTTGCGCTCGTCGTATCGGCGCTCGTCCTGGTCGCGACGTATGCCCTGCTCCGCAAGTCGCTCGATCTGGCGCTCGACGCGGTCCCCGAGGGTATCGACGCCTATGCGGTGCGTGCATTCCTGGGGTCCTTGCCCGGCGTACTCGAAGTGCATGACCTGCACATATGGGGAATGAGCACGACCGAAGCGGTGCTCACCGCGCACCTGGTCGTCGTCTCCACCGGCGCGGACCCGTGCCTCTTGATCGACGTCGAGCGCGCGCTGCATGACCGTTTTCACATCGAGCATTCGACGCTGCAGATCGAGGCAGAGCACGCTGCGGCGGAGTGCCGCCTTGCGCCGGACGAGCGGGTCTGATCGTCGGAAACTTGCCCGGTCCGCGCGGCATGGGCGAACTGTGCGGCATGACGCAAATCCTCCGAGGCGCCTGTTGCGTGTGCGGGGACCGTGATGCACGGGTGCTCGTCGATGTCCTGCTCGCTGGTGGGGCGCATGCGATCCTCTGTGGGTCCCATGCCATGATGCATTCTCGCATGCGTCCTCGGGCTCGGTCTGAGGCGGAGCTGCGCGAGCTCTTCCGCGACCGCCGCGGAAGGGAAGATCGGCGAGAGCCGGGCGACGAGCTCGGCGTCGCCCTGGAGGAGGCATTCCGCGGCGAGCGACGCGAGCGCGAACGCCGGCAGGCTTGACGCGCGCGCCGTAGGCGCCGGAGAAAGGGAGCGCATCGCGGATTGTAACGCGATCCGTACGAAGATGCGGTCTTCCGCCCTGCGGCGGTGTATAGGCGTAGCGCTGCGAGAGCGCGGGAGATACATCGATGGCGCTGCACTTGGTGACGGGCGGGGCGGGTTTCATTGGCTCGTCGATCGCCGAGGCGCTTCTGGCGCGCGGCGAGCGCGTGCGCATCGTCGATGACTTCTCGAGCGGCCGCCGCGAAAATGTCGCCGCGCTTCGGGGTCATTTCGAGCTCGTCGAGGGGTCGATTGCCAACGCCGAGACCGTCGCCCGTGCGATGAACGGCGTCGACACGGTTTTTCACCAAGCCGCAATTCCGAGCGTCGTTCGGTCGGTCGAGAACCCGCAAGCGACGATGCTCGCGGGCGTGCAGGGCACCACCGTAGTCCTGGACGTCGCGCGGCGTGTGGGCGTGCGCCGCGTGATCTTCGCCGCAAGCTCGGCTGCTTACGGCGATACACCGACGTTACCCAAGGTCGAGACGATGCAGTCCAATCCCCTTTCGCCGTACGCGGCGAGCAAGCTCGCCGGCGAGCAATTGATGCGCATCTTCGCGCGCCTTCATGGGCTGGAGACAGTCAGTCTGCGGTACTTCAATGTGTTCGGCCCGCGACAAGACCCGAATAGCGACTACGCAGCGGTGATCCCTAAGTTCATCACCGCAGCGATACGAGGGGAGCGCCCCGTCGTCTTCGGCGATGGCGAACAGACGCGCGATTTTTGCTACATCGACAACGCGGTGCGGGCGAACCTTCTCGCCGCCTCGACGTCGCGCACCCTCCGCGGAGAGGTCGTGAACGTTGCCTGTGGCGTGCGGACATCGCTCAACCAGCTTCTGTCGTACATTGGCGAACTCGCGGGAAATCGTTTCGAGCCGGACTATCGGACGGCCCGCGCGGGTGACGTCCGCGACTCGCTCGCGGACGTTCGCGCGGCACACACGCTCCTCGGCTACGAGCCGTCGGTGGACCTGCGGGAAGGGCTCAAGCGCACTTTCGATGCATTCCGTGGCGTCAGGGCGTAGCGCGATCTCGCAATCCAGCGGCCACGCTCTCGACGGCTTCACCCGGTTGCGTCACCCGCTCCGATGGCGCCCAGTCCGGCTTCAGGCCGTAGCGGACGAGCCCTGCGGCGAAGCCGGCGCCGTGTGATACGTGCAAGACCGGGAAGATCGACCACACGACCGGTATGGCCAGGACGCCTTCGGACCGCCCGACCCGAACGGCCTCTGCCCCAGCGGCGAGCGCATACGTTGCGAGCGACCAAAGGCCAACGCGGTGCCATGGCGAGGCTCCGAACAGGAGCGCCTCGCTCACGAGCCACACCAACGGCATCGCAGAGCCCCACGACCGAAGCCGGCGGTGCTTGAGCAGCATCCGCGCACGAGCTTGCCCAAATCCAAAGTACTGGTGCGCGAGTGCTCGCATCGACTCGCGTGGATAGTAATGGACCACGATATCCGGGCTCATGTGGACGCGGCCGCCTGCGTCGACAATCCGCTGGTTGAGTTCCACGTCCTCGTTGGTTATCGCATGTGGATCGAAAGCCCCCACCCGCTCGAAAACGTCGCGTCGAAAAGCGCCCGGTGACACATTCTCCACGGTGCCCTCGGAAGTCGCGTCGTGGTACGGAGGGCCGCCGATACCTAAGGGGCTCTCGAGCGCCGCGGCGACACAGCGCTGGAAGAAGGTGCGCGCTCTCAGTCTCGCGGTGCCGCCCACGTTGTCTGCCCCGGTGCGACCAAGCGCCTCGACACACTTGCTGACGAAGTCGGGCGCATAGTCGGCACGAACCTCCACCCGCACGATGACGTCACCGCGCGCACGTCGGATGCATTCGTTCAACCCGGCGGCGCGAACGCGCGCTGGATTGTCGACCAAGACGATGCGCGGATCCTCGGCCGCGACGCGCGCGAGAATTTCACGCGTCGCATCCATGCTCATGCCGTCGGCGACGAGGATCTCGAGATTGTCGCGGGGCCAGTCCTGCGCCTGCACGGACCGAATGCACGTCTCGATGTGCGGTTCGTCGTCGCGACAGGCAATCGCGACCGTGACGAGTGGGGGCGGCGCCATCGTCCTTTGAGTATACGGGATTGGCCCTCGCGTCACTGCTCGAGCTGCCACAGCTTGGCACCACTCTGGGCAGCTGTTCTCGCGCGCAGTGTTGGCGGAGCACAACCCCAAGGCGGAACACCGTGGCGGCTTTTCATCTCCGGCGTGCGTGTCCGCGTCAAGGTCGTGCCGCAACGCGGACGTTGTGCATTTCGGTGGGCGTGTGATCCTTCCCGTATGAGGCATCCAGTCCTGACTCTGGGCGTCAATTGTGTGGCGATCGCTGCTGGCTGCGGCAGCCGCGGCAATGACGTGCCCCCGGAAACCTTTGGGGTCTACGCCGACGCGGGCAATGCCGAATCCGGGACAACTGGCGGGGTCCCCCCGAACGGCCTCGGCAGCGGGAGCAGCAGCGGCGGCGAGATCGGTAGCCTGATCGGCGATGCCAGCCTCGACGGCGCGCCCGGCCCGATAGCCGAACCGCTGACGTGTGATCAGGCAGCGCGAGCCCACTCGTACATTGGCTGCGACTATTGGCCGACCGTCGTCGCAAACAACGTCTGGACCATCTTCGACTTCGCCGTCGTGGTGGCGAATGCTGGCCAGAGTACCGCAAAGGTGACAATCACCGGTCCGTCCAACACCAATCAAACGGCAATGGTCGCCCCGGGACAGCTCGCGAAAATGTACCTACCGTGGGTGCCCGCGTTGAAGGGCCCCGATTCGGATGTCTGCGGAGGGGCGTTACAGGTATCCAGCGTGCTGCAGGCGAAAGGCGCGTTCCATCTCACTTCAAACGTGCCGGTGACGGTTTATCAGTTCAACGCGCTCGAGTATCAACCCAAGGGAGGGCCCGCCGGCAAAAATTGGAGCTCTTGCCCTGGTCTCTCGATGTGCATGGACCCCACGAGTCCCAACTACGGACTCAGCTCGGGTTGTTTCTCGTTCTCGAATGATGCTTCGTTGCTCTTGCCGAGCACCGCGATGACGGGCAACTACCGGGTAGCGGGGCACGAAGGCACGGCATACATGAACCAATCGCTCGATGCCTACATGGCCATTACGGGCACACAGAACGGGACGACGGTGAAAGTCAAGGTGGCGAACGCGGCGCGGATCACCGCGGGAACTGGCGTGCCGGCGACGAACGGCGGCGGCGTGCTCACGTTGACGCTCGACGCCGGCGACGTCGCAGAGCTCGTCGGTGGCGGCGGCACCGATCTGAGCGGCTCGATCGTGCAGGCCAGCGCTCCCGTTCAGCTCATCACCGGCCATCCGTGCCTGCAAATTCCGCCGACCCAGCCGTCGTGCGACCACATGGAAGAGTCGGTATTTCCGTCGGAAACTCTGGGAAAACATTACGTCGTGCCGCGCCCGGCGGGGCCCAACGGCAGCGTTGCGCCGCACCAGGTCCGTTTTTACGGCAACTTCGACGGCACGCACCTCACCTACAATCCGCCCACGCCTCCGCCGGGTTGCCCGATCACGCTCAGCGCCGGTCAGGTGGTCGAGTGCGGCACTCCGATCTGCCCGCCGATGGTCGATCCCACTCAAATGACCAATTGTGGGACGATTGACCAAGACTTCGAAGTGCAGGGCGATCAGCCGTTCGCAGTCGGCACGTTCACGCTCGGCGCCTGGGTCGTGGATCCGACCAAGGACGAGGGCGATCCAGCGCAAAGCTTTGCGACCGCGGTCGAGCAGTATCGGTCGAAGTACGTCTTTCTCGCTCCGGACGACTACCGCGAGAGCTATGTCGACATCGTCGCGAAGTCGGGCACGACGTTCAACCTCGATGGGCCCGCACTCGCGGCGGCGCCGCAGACGGTGGGGACGAGCGCCTACTCCGTCTACCGCGTGAAGTTAGGCCCCGGTCAGCCCGGCGGTGCGCACGTTCTTACCGCATCGCAGCCGGTCGGCATCCAGGTGGTCGGGTATGGCACCGCCACGAGCTACATGTATCCCGGGGGCCTCGACCTCGCCAACATTGCCCCCCCGCCAGGACCCATACAGTAGAGAAGCCGTGATGACCCCGGCAGAGGTGGCGGGTCGCGCCGACTGCGAAGACGGAAACGGTGCCGAAACCTCAGAGCGGCCATGATACACTCGAATCCTATGTGCCGATTGCTCGGCATCGTTGCGAGCGAGCCAACTGACTTCAAGATTGTCCTGCGCGAGTCACCGCGGTCCATGGCCGCGCTTTCGCGAGAGCACCGCGACGGTTGGGGAATCGCCGTTTTCGATGACGATACCCATGGCTGGTGTGTCGAGAAGGGGGTGGCGTGCGCGAGCGAAGACGCACGGTTTCACCAGCTCGCCGTTGGCAGTCGCGGCGAGATCCTGATTTCGCACATTCGGCGAAAGACGGTGGGCGAAACAGCGCTCGTGAACACGCATCCATTCGAGCGTGGCCGATGGGTGTTCGCGCACAACGGCACCATCAGGGACGTCTCCTGGTTTCAAAAGAACAGCTCGCAGCCGAGGCTCGCAGAGGTCTCCGGTCAGACGGACAGTGAGATTTTGTTCGCGTGGCTCTTGACGCGCCTCGACGACGCAGGCGTGGCCGGCGCGTCTGCGTCCAGCATTACCGATCGTGCACTGGACCGCGCAGTCCGTGCTGCACGCGAACTTACCGAGCTCGGCGCGCTCAATTTCCTGCTTTCCGACGGCACGACGACATACGCCCACCGGTTCGGCCGAACGATGTACTTGCTCGATCGCGGGCCGCTCGACGAGGTGCGCACGCGGAGAACTTCTCGCGACGGTACGGTGCTCGAGACGCCGTGGTCACCGCACCGCCGCGCCCTCTTCATCGCCTCCGAACGGATGACGGACGAGCCCTGGGAGCAGGTGGAAGAAGGGACGCTGCTGCGCATTGACCGCGAGCCTGCGCCGCACTGGCGGCTCGTGGCGGCGTGACATGGCGCATGCGGATGCGAGTTCCCGGCTCGTTCGTGGCCATCGTCGCCCTCTCCAGCACCGGCGCGGGCTGCAACCGTTCGAGACACGAACGCATCGCCTCGTACACGCCTCCGGCTCTCTCCGCGGGATTCGCGCAGCGCACGGGCGCGGGGTGGCGCGTCGCAGTCCCGTCGACCTGGAGGGATCTGGCACAGCGAGGGCCAGCAGCGTGGGCCGTGGCCGATCCACAACCCGTCGACGACTTTCGCGCGAACGTCAACGTACTGACGGAGTCGTTCGTCGGTGAGTCGTACGATTACGCGAAAGCGAACGAAGCAGCGCTTCGCCGCGAGGCGCGCGCCGCGGTCGATGCGATCCGAGACGACGTAATCGACGGCGATCCTACGCTGCTCATCGAGTCGAGCTGGACGCCCCAGCCGCCGTCGACGACTCCGTTCCGGACGATGCAGGCCGCGCTCGCGTCGCGCGGCGCGGGCTACGTGGTGACCTGTTCGGTCGCGTCGGTTGCCTTCGAGCGATATCGCTCGACCTGCGAATCCATCATGAGGTCTTTCGCCGTGGAACGATAAGGGTCCTCACACCTTCTCTGCGCCGTCAGACGCTCGATCTCCGGGTCACGCGAATGATCCGCCTGCTCACGGTCTCGCTCGGCTCAAGCGAGCGATCCGTGCGCGTGAGCAAGGCGATCGGACCGTCGGCGGGATGACCCCATCTTGTGAGCGGGTGAATCACGCCCGCGCGATATCCACGCAACACAAGGCGCGCCGCTTTCGCAGCCGCCTGCTAGACTCCCCAAGGATGCGCGTGAGCGAAATTTTGCCCGCCTCGCTCGTCGTCGCAGTCGGCTGTACGCAACTGCAACTCACGACGATCAAGGCGACGCAGCAGAGGCCGAGCAATGTTGCAGTCTACTTCAAGGTGCGGACCGGGTCGGGTGACCCAGTCGGAGGGCTGACCGCCAACAGTTTTCGCATCTACGAGGACGGGCAGCTCGTCTCGCAGTACGAAAGCAAGCAGACCATCCTCAATCCACAAGTGGCCGCGATCCACTACACGCTTCTTCTCGTCGATATGAGCGGCAGCGTGAGCGAGAGCGGCAATGGGGACGTGATCGCCCAGGCCGTCGGAACGTTCACCGAGCGCGTCGAGAAAGAGCAAAAGGTGGCAATTTACGCGTTCGACGGCAGTCCGAACCTTTACCCGATCGTGCCCTTCACGGACCAGGCCGGGAGCGCCAAGGCGGGCGTGCAGACGCTCGCCTCATTCAAACCGAAAGATCCCAGCACGAACCTCAACGGCGCTGTCGTCAAAGCGCTCGACGAGCTCGACGCGGCCCTCGGCAAGGCCAATCAGCCGCTGAAGTTCGGGACCGTGGTCGTCTTCACGGACGGTACCGACCGCGCCAATCGTGTTCCTGCCGATGCGATGACCCAGCACATCCGCGAAAAGCCGTTCGACGTCTTCGCGATCGGTCTCGGGGCCGAGATCAAAGAAGAGCAGCTCAAGGAAATCGGCAAGAGCGGCACTGCGATGGCGGCGGACAAGAACGCGGTCGTCAACGCGTTCGACGAGGTCGGCGCCAAGGTAGAAGCGCGCACGAAGAGTTTCTATCTTCTGTCCTATTGTTCGCCTTCCCGAGCCGGAAAGCACGAGGTTCGCATCGAAGCGGCGGTTGATGACGGTCAGGGAAAGAGCGCGAAAACGGGGAGCTTGCAGACCGACTTCGACGCGACGGGGTTCGCCCCCGGGTGCAACCCGAACACCCCTCCCAGTTTCGACGTGACCAAGGGGGACGCACTGGCTCCGCCACCGGAGAAGGAACCGAAGGTGGACCAGAAGCGCGACGAGAAAAGGACCGAGAAGAAAAAAGACGAGAAGAAGGAGCCAAAGCCACCACCCAAGGCTCCGTCGGCCGGGACCGCGAGGCCTGCTCCGCCGTCCGCTCCTGCACTGCAACCAACGGTCGCGCCTCCGGCCGAGGCGCCTCCTCCGCCTTCGAAGCCACAGGACTTCAATCCGTAAGGTTCACCGGCCGCGCCAGGACGCCTCGCTGTGCGGCGAGATGGCGCCAACGGAAGTTCGTCGCTGGGCAAACGCGCGGAATCCGAGCGGACTAGCCCGCTTCACGCTCAAGCCGCTCCGGTACGGATAGTGCTTACGTGGCAGTCGAATGCACACCCAGGGGCATTCAAACGTCAACGAACTGGGACGAGGTTGAGACCATGCTCTTCGCAATCGCTGTTGTTCTCGTCGTGCTGTGGGGAATGGGTTTCCTCGCCTTCCATGTCTCCAGCGGCCTGATCCATCTCCTGTTGCTGGCGGCGGTGATTACCGTCGTTTTTCAGCTCGTTTCGGGCCGACGAACGGTCTGAAGCGTGTTTCGCGCGCGGTCGCGCACTGCAACCCTAGTCAGGCGCGGGCTCACCGGTGAGCACCGCGCCGGCGACCTCGTCGGCGGTCACCTTGGCGAGGAGTATGCCGTTGCGATAGTGGCCCGTGGCCAAAAACAAGCCTGGCAACGGTGAGCGGCCAACGAGAGCACGCTCACCGTCGACGTGTGGCCGAAAGTTACTCCACATCCCTGCAACTCGGGCTGCGCCGAGTGAGGGCACACAAGCCATCGCAAGATCGAGGATTCCGTGCATCCCGGAAGCGGTGACCTCCTTGCGGAAGCCAGCGTGTTCCGTCGTCGAGCCACAGAGCACGCGACCGTCACCCCGAGGCACGACGTAACCGCCTGCGCCAAATACGATGGATCGAACGCGCGGCGGTCGCTCATCCAGCAGGACGATCTGACCACGAACGGGGCTGATCGTGGGTAGCGTGGACGGCACTCCACGCACGAGGGAAGACCAGCTCCCGGCTGCAAGCACGACGGCGTCGGCGCGCAGATCGCCGTCGTCGAGCTTCACCCCCACACAGTGATCATGCTCCACCAGCAATTCGAGCACGGTCCTGCCCGAGTGCACGGTCGTCCGTTCGCTCCGCGTGAGCGCCGCCATGAGCGCGCGAAGCAACGCCGGAGGGTCCACTTGCGCGTCGTCAGGGAAGTGCGCCGCCGCGATGACCCGGGCCGTCAGCTCCGGTTCAATCTCTCGCGCCTCCTTCGCGTTCAAGAGAAACGCACGCAGGCCCTGGGCGTTCTGCCACTGCACTTCCTGTTCTAAATCCACGCCCTCTCCATCGGAGCGGCCAACACGAAGAACGCCGGATGTACGGTATCCGATATCGATCCCGCTGGCCTCGCGGAGCGCACTCGCCCAAGCCTTCCACGCGTGCCGAGCGCGCACGAAGAGCGCGAGATCCTTGGTGCGTCCGTGAAGTTCGACCTGCGCTCCCAAGATTCCGGCTGCGGCGCTCGAAGCTTCGGCACCTGGGACCGCCCGCTCGAGCATGACTGCGTCGACTCCGCGCTCCGCCAAGCTCAACGCGGTTGCACACCCCATCACCCCTGCGCCGATAATCGCGACTCTCACGGCCGGGATTTAGCACGCGAGCACGTGCGCCCGAGACCCGAAGCTTACCGTGCAGCGGGCCGGGGGAGCCGCGACGCCCACGCGTCCCAGATCAGCATGAGTAAGCTCGCCGGAGCTGCAAGCGCCGCCCCCACTCCAAGCGCTACCGCCGGTCCGTACGCATTCCACAGGGCACCCGTAAGGATGCCCGCGGGCAGCGACGTTATCCCCACGACAAAGTTGTAGGCGCCATAGGCGCGACCACGTTGATCGTCACGCGCAAGGTCTTTGATGAGCGCTTTTTCGACGGGCTCGGTCAGTCCGTAGAAAACGCCGTACGCGATGAAGAGTGCCCACGCATGCCAAGCCGCGGTCGCCGCGCCGAGACCGGCGTACACCAGCGCGTAGATGAGCCAGCCACCCGCGATGAGCCGTGCGCGCGGGAGGCGATCCGCGAGGTTGCCCCCCATGTACGCCCAAACAACCTTCGACAGATTGAGGACCGACCATAGAATCGGGATTTCGGCGGTCGATAGTCCAAGCGATCGCGCGCGCAAAAGGAGAAACGCATCCGACGAGTTGGCGAGCGAAAAGAGCGCGAGGATCCCGAGATAGGCGAGCAATGGGCGATTCGCGAGGGGCGATGCCCCCTTCGAGTTCAAGTCCTGGGTCGTGGCCGCAGACACCGTCGGCCGTTCCCGCTCGCGCACGAAGGCCACCAGCGCCGTCGCGAGGACACCAGGAATCACGGCGACCCAGAACACCCCGCGAATGGTCAGGTGCATCGCAACGAGCCCCGTTGCGAGCAAAGGCCCGACGACCGCACCCACGTTGTCCATCGCCTGGTTGAAGCCGAACGCGCGCCCGGGCCGATCGCCTGCCGCGTCGGCAATCAGTGCGTCTCGTGGCGAGCTACGAACGCCTTTGCCGATGCGATCGGTGACGCGCACGGCAAGAACGTGCCAGGGCTGCGTTGCGAGCGCGACGAACGGACGGACGGAGCTCGCGAGCGCGTACCCGAAGAGAACCAGGGGCTTTCGCCGCGGCAGTACGTCGGCAAGAGCTCCCGACCCCAACTTGACCAGGCTCGAGACGGTATCGGCAGCCCCTTCGACGAGCCCCAAATAAGCGGGTCCAGCCTTCAGCGTTTCGGTCAAAAAGACCGGAAGGAGCGGGAAGATCATCTCGGTCCCCACGTCCGTGAAGAGGCTCGTGAATCCGAGCAGGACGACCGTCAGCGGCAAGCGGGATTTGCGCGCCACGCGGGGCGCCGGGTCCATCACGTCCACCCGTTACGGCCGGCTCTTCGCTGGGCCCATTGTTGCCAATGCGCGTATCCATCCATGCGCTCTCGGCCAGCAAGGAAGAGACGCCACAACAGCGCGCCTCCGATGAAGCCGCCCACATGCGCCATGAACGCGACCCCCCCCTGCGCGGTGTTGGTCAAGGCGTCCCACAGCTGGGCCAAGAACCAAAGACCAATGACGAGCCACGCCGGAAAGTACATGAAGAGACCCCAGAAGAGCCACAGGATGGGAACAGGATTGAGGACCGTGATCGAAGATCGTGGATACAGAAAGACGTACGCGGCAAGGACGGCCGCGATGGCGCCAGATGCCCCGACCATCGGCAATGTGGACATCGGCCCGGCGAGAACCTGTGCCGATGCCGCGCAGATGCCACCCGCGATGTAAAAGGCCAGATAGCGAAGATGGCCCATTGCGTCCTCGACATTGTCGCCGAAGATCCACAGAAACAGCATGTTGAAGCCGAGATGACTCAGCGACGCATGCATGAACATGCTGGTGAAAATGGTGGGAATGCCAGCGGATGGATCTTGCAAGAGGCGCAGAGGGACGAGGCCCCACTCGCGCTCGAACCCCTCACCCGGCGCTCCCGCCGCCATCGCGTCCAGCTCGAGTGCGAAGACGACGACGTTGGCGGCGACGAGCGCGTAGTTGACGAAGGGGATGGTTCGAGTAGCGAGGTGGTCACGAAGCGGCAAGACGGTCGGGATCACGCAGCGACTCTGCCATGGATTCGCGTCGTGTCGCCGTCAGAACGACCATCCAACCTGGAGAAGGAGTCTCGGGAAGACCGCGGCATCGGAGATCCGTACGAAACCAAGTCCCACGCCGGCGCCGAGCGTGAGCCCACTCGAGAGCACCTCTTGGGTGCCGACATCGAGCGCAAGCCCCCAATAGCCTTGGGCGTGCGAGGGGTCGCCGACGCTAGCGTCGGTCGTTACGCCAAGAAGTAGCGAGGGTCCGAGAAAGAGACCCTTCAGCGTTCGTTGCCATTGCCAGAAATAATGATAGCCGAGCTCCATTCCAAAGCTGGCCGAGTTGCGCGTGACGAACCCGAGCCCCTCGGAGGCCAAGTTGTATCGGCCGCCGCGGTCAGCATGAAAAAAAAGTAAGTTTGGTGACGCGATGAACGCGTGATGCGGCGCAACGAGTACCTCCACGTTGCCGCTCAGCCTCCCGAGAAAGAGGGGCAAGACATTGAGCGTCGCGGCAATTGCGGGTCGGCCTTCGTCTTCAACAACGTAGACCAACTCTCGCTGCTGGCGACGGGGGGGGCGACTCGTCGGCGACGTGGGCACCGAC
>JALYHX010000892.1 GCA_030776305.1 Myxococcota bacterium | reverse complement strand
GTTCAACATCGTGGTCGTGCCCCCAGCGCCCGATCCGGCCAAGACTACCCGGCAGCTCTACGCCGTGCACGCCACGGATGCCAAATGCGCGGCGTGCCACGACTCGATCGACGCGATGGGTTTCGCGTTCGAGAACTTCGACGGAGAAGGCAAGAGGCGAACGATCGACAACGGCCACGCCGTCGACACCACGACGACGGTCTCGGCGATCGCGGACATCGCCGGGAACTACGCGGACAGCGCGCAGCTCGTGTCCAAGCTGGCGAGCAGCAGCGTCGTTCGAGAGTGTTTCGCGCGTTACATGTTCCGCTATGCCGCCGCCCGCAGTGGGAGCAATTCCGCAAAGAACCCGAACGATGCCGCAGAGCGCGCCGCGGAGGGCGCGTTCGTCGCAGCGTGGAATGCCCTTCCGGCCGACAGGCAGGACAGCCTCGTCGAAGTACTCGTCGCCTATGCCGGGACGCCGGCTTTCGTCACGAGGCAGGTGATGCAATGAGTCGCAGCGTGGACCGTTCTCGCCGGGCATTTCTCCGAGCAATCGGGGGCGCCGCCGTCGCGTACCCGATGTTTTCGCTGCTCGAATCTTCGCTCGTGCGGGCCGCGGGTGGGACGGCGCCGCTCAACCTCATCGTCGTCTACCACCCGCACGGCATCGCCGCGGAGTATTGGGCAATGCAGCCGGGCGACAGCGAAACGTCGTTCAACATCACCTACCCGGGCTGTTCGCTCCAGCCCCTCGACGACGCGGCGACCTTCGGCAAAAGCTTCAAGGACAAGATCCTCGTCATCGAGCACCTGAGTCACATTTCGGACGCGGGTGGACACAGCTCGGCGGCGACCATCACGACAGGCAGCAAAATCACCGGAAACGCGAGCCCGCTGAACTCCTCGATCGACCAGTTCTTGGCCGTCGAGAAGGGCCTGGGCGCGAACACACGCGTGACCTCCCTAGCGGTGGGCGTCGGCTTCGACCAGACCGATTCGGGCAACAGTCTCTCGTTCGGGCCTGGCGGAATCGGCCTCCCGAAAATCATCGACCCAAACGAGACCTTCAAAACCCTGTTCGCCTCCCTCGCGCCGACTGATCCCGCGGCAGCGGCGGCGCTCGCGCGCCAGAACGCAGTCGAGAAGAGCATTCTCGATTTCGTCGGGAGCCAGGTGCAAGGACTCAAGCCAAAGCTGGGGGCTGCCGAGAACATCAAGCTGGATCAGCACCTGGAGTCGATTCGCCAACTCGAGAAACGGCTGTCGGCGACGGGGGCGATGACGTGCCAAGCGCCCCCGCCGCCCGACGCGTCGAAGTTCCCCTCGCTACGCCGATACAATGGCGGCGAGCCGTACTTCGACGCCATCACCGACGCGCAAATCGACCTCGTCGCGCAAGGCATCTCGTGCGGCATCACGCGGTTCGTGACCTTGTTTTTGGCGGACCTGAGCTATTCGGGCAATTCCTTGATGCTGCCGTCGGACAACCACGGCAATGTCGCGCACGCGTACAACGCGAGTGCGCTCGGCAGCAACAACACGGGTGGCCCCGGAGACACGGCTTCACAGCAGCTCCTGGCGAAGCTCAACAAGTACTATTACGGCAAGCTCGCTCGACTGATGCAAAAGCTCGATTCGTTCGGAGCGCTCGACAATACGCTCATCTACATGACGAGCGACATGGGAAACCCGGCCTTGCATAGCACGCTGAACACGCCCACCGTCCTCGCCGGCGGCGCTGCCGGACGCTTTCGTATGGGTCGCCGTCTGCGCCAGCCGTGGCAGTGCCCGACCACCAACGTGTGGTGCCAAGAGACCGGCCCAGACTTTCAGGCGACGAGCAATAACCACCTACTTGTCTCGATTGCTCAAGCGTTCGGCGTGGACATAAACCAGTTCGGCACGCAGACAGACCCGCGGCACGCGACGGGCGCGCTGAGCGGCTTGGTATAACGGCCGAGCACGCGATTTGCCGTTTCGTCGTCCGCAACGGCGCGTTCACGTCGTCCTTCACGCGCTCTGCCGTCGACGCCGACTCAGTTCGCGTGCACGAGTGCAGCGCTGGCCGGCGGCACGAGCACGGTCACGACGGCTCCCTTGGTTGCCAGCGCGTAAGGCGGGCTCGGATTCCAGGCGCCTGCCGCACTGATTCCCGCGCCCGCGAATGTGATGCCGGTGGTCGCGCCCAACGAAGGGCCCTGAAGATACATCGCACTGGCGGCCGCCACTGGAGCGCCGACATCGACGGCCGCGGTGACGCCACTATTGGCGTCCTTGTTCACCAGCGCGACATTCGTCGAACCGTCGGGTAGCAGTATCGCGAAGGCGCTGAAATTCAATGCTCCCGCCGTTGCCGTCGCCGCGACCATGTTGCCGACGCCGGCGCGCGACACGAAGAGCATGCCGTAGAAGAGCGGCTTGGCAGCGACCACTCTGCTCGCCATCTCCTGGATTGGCTCGTACGTGAAAGGAACCGTCCCGTCCATCCCGTTGCCTCCGCCGTGGAAGTTGACGCCGCTCGAGCCGTTTTGCGCGGTGGTCAACATGAAGTCGATGCCCCACAGCGCCGAGGCCAACGCGTCGCTCACGCCGGGGGCCCCGTGGTGCGCGTAAGAGTTCATCTCAGCCCAACGGAAGCCGTCTCGTACGTGGTTCGCCACGACTGCACTCGATAGCGATTTCGACTCGGTGACGACGACCGGTCTGGGCGTGAGAATGTCCGCAGTCGTCGACCCGCCGCCCGCGCCGGCGATGTAGTAGTGTTGGGTCAGAAGAACGATCCGGCTCGCCTCCGCAGTTGCAAACGCCGTCGCGCACCCTGTGCTCGCGCTCGACGCGGCGCTGAAAGCACCCGGACCCGACATGGGCGCGTTCGGCACGGCTGCGACAATGGCCGCCGTGAACTGCTCCCACGTCGCTTGAAACGCACCGCAGCCGCCGGCGTAGAAGTTCGGTTCGTTGCCAATCTCGAAAGCGGCGAGGTTCCCACCGAGCTGCTTCGAAACGTACTGCGCCTCTGCGGCGGCAACAGTGGGCGTCGATGTTTTGAAGTTCAATCCGTAGAGTGATTTCCATCCCGTCGCGCTCAGAAACGAGGCGAGTCCGTCGACGTCGGCCGTGCCGACATTCGGCGAAATCGTGCCGCCGGCGACGGGCATTGCGCTCGCCACCCACGTCGTCTTGTCGACGTCGTTGGCACCGATCCGCATGACCCCGCCCGGTCCGAGCAACTTGTACATCGCAATCAGCGGGGCATTGCTCGCGGTGAAAAACCCATCGGTCATGTGCGACTTCTCGTAACTGAAGCCGGCGAAGCCCGGCCCGAGGCGCCCCGCCGTCGTGGCCCGCGCGACCGTGACGGTTCCAGGGACAGAGGGTCCAGAATACGGGGGCCCCCCGTCGACGGGCGTTCCCCAGCTCGCGTCGTACCCGGCGCCGGCGTCGGCGCCCGAGGTGCCGGAGTCGACCAACGTGCCGGATCCCGATCCCCCACCCGACGAGCTCCCGGAGGAAGACGAAGACGACGAC
>JALYHX010000891.1 GCA_030776305.1 Myxococcota bacterium | reverse complement strand
GCCCCTCCAAGAGTGCCTCGATCTTCGACAAGCGCGCTCTGAGCTCTCCATGTTCGCCTTGTAGCTTCTCGAGCTCCTCGCGCAAAGGCTCGATTGCCCGTCTTGGCTCCGCCAGATCACGGATCGCTTCGCGGATGCGGCGGCGAACGCGCGCGTCGGTATCCGTGTCGAGGCGATTGCGGAGCGCAGGTCTTGCCTTCACGTCGCCCAGCTCTCCAAGCGCACGCACCACATCGATTCGGAGCAAAGGATCGGGGTCGTCGAGGAGCTGTTCGAGGGTCTCGCGCGCCTTACGATCGCTGGCGAGCTTGGGCAGCGCGAGGGCCGCTGCACGCCTGACGCGGGTGGGATGACCGTAACGAACCACGGCGCTCAGGTGCGGTACGGCGCGATCGTCCCGCAGCGCCGCGAGCCCATCGATCGCTCCCACACTCACCACATCGAACCAACTCGGGCGCTCGAGAAGGTCCACGAGCAGGTCGAATCCTGCGACCTGTCTCGTGCGCCCGATCGCACGCGCCGCCTCGCCCTCGACGAGGTAGCTCGCGTCGCGCAACGCATGGGGTCGAATCGCCTCCATGGCCTGGATCGTGCGAAAATTGCCCAGCGCGTCGACCACGGCGCGACGGACCTTTGGATGCGCCGTGCCGAGTGCCTTTTCGAGTGCTTCAAAGGATTCTTGTGCACGGATCTTGCCGAGCGAAAGCGCACACTCCGCTCGCGTGCCCCAGAACGCATGCTCGTTGGATAGAAGGCTCCCGAGCGCCTCTATCGTCGGTGGATCGTCAATCCTTGCAAGCGCTTGGGCGGCCAACCATCGTCCGCGTGCGGTCGGTGCTTTCGCCAGCTGTTCGCGTAACATGTCTCCTGGGATGCTCGGGCGAACCTCGCCCACGATGCGCATCGCCGGATCGACCACGACGAACACCGGCCGAGCCGGAATCGGTAGCGCGAACGACTGTTGCTTGTCCGTCACCCGGACCGTCCGGCGCACGACGCGCCCCTCACCATCTCCAAGGTCCAAATCGAGCGGCACCTCGAAGCATGCTGGCACGCCGTCGCTCGTGGCCTGCGTTTGTTTCGTCCTGACGCTGAGAACCCCCTTGTCCCAAGCAATTTCGACATCCATCTCGGGATGCCCGGGCTTGTAGAGCCATTGCTCGAAGAAGCGACCAAGACTGCGGCCGCTGACTTCTTCTATCGCCCGTTGGAGGTCACGCGTCTCGACCACGCCGCGCGCATGCTTCTCGAGATAAGCGTGTATGCCGCGCCAAAAAAGGACGTCGCCCACCTCCATCCGCAGCGCGTGCAACACGAGTCCGCCTTTTTCGTACAGATGACGATCGAACAGATCGAGCGGCGCGTCGTAATCTTGGCAGACAATCGGGCGGCGATAGCGGCCATGGGCCTCGGCGACGTAACCCTCAAGGTCCGCCTTTAGGCCGAGGTCGTACTCATCCCGGCCGAGGAGTTTCTCGCGCCAGATATGCTCGAAGAACGTGGCGAATCCTTCGTTCAGCCAGCCCTCGTACCATGCGCGGCAGGTCACGTAGTCTCCGAACCACTGATGCGCGAGCTCGTGCGCGACCAGGTCATCGGAGCTGATATCGATGGCCGCGCGCTCGTCGAGGAGTACGTGCTCGTAGAGCGTCGTCGCCGTCGTGTTCTCCATGCCGCCGAAGATGAAATCCGCGACAACGACTTGTGCGTATTTGCTCCAGGGATACGGGACGCCAGTCACCTCACCGAAGTGCTTGATCATGTCCGGCGTGCGACCGAACGTTCGCCATCCATCCGCCTCCCGGCCCTTGGGGACGAGATAAATGAGCGGCACGTCCCGACCATCTGTTTGTGCGCTCGCCGTGAGCTCCGTGAACTCCCCGGCCGCCAGCGTCACCAAATAACTCGCGTGCGGTTCGTCCATCCTCCACGCGTACGTGAAGGTTCCCGACTTCGGCTTGTCGCTTGCGATGAGGTCGCCGTTCGAGAGTGCATACCAGCCATTGGGGACATGAGCGACGAGCTCCGTCGTCATCTTGACATGCGGGCTGTCGTGGCAGGGAAACCAGTGGCGTGCGTCCTCCTCCTGACATTGCGACCACACCTGCCGCGGCTTGCTCGGGTAATGCTCGTCGGGCTCGACAAAGTACAGCCCCCTGCGAGGCGTCGCCCGGTACCGCGCCGTCACGCGCGACGTATTGGATGGGGGCACGATCGGTACGGTCAGAGTTCGGCCGTCGTACCGCCAAGTGACCGGCCTTCCGTCGACCCGGACATCATGCAGATCGAAGCCGATGGCGTCGAGCGCAAGCTCGTCCGCGGAGGGATCGACTCGCCACACGTCGAGCACGGCCTCGGCCCGAATGCTCTTGGTGGCAACCTCCAGTTCGATATCGAGGGCCAGGTGACGGACGGCGAACGGGCGATCGCGCTCGAAATGGCGTGTGCTGGTCGGAAGCGCGAAGGGGCGCCCGGCGACGGCGTGCTCGGCAGAGCCGATCGATGCGCAGCCGCACCGCGCATGCATGCGATGCTCGAGGGGCATTGGGTGAGCGCGAGCTTCCCACGGCGCAGCCCCGGCGCGGAAGGGGTGTGACGTGGCGATCGGCGATTCTGTGTCGTCAGGGGTCCCGCCCGCATAGAATCAGGACTTGGTTGCGTAGGGGCGTCACCGGCGCGAGTTTCGCGCGTAGCCTCTCGACCGCCAGCAAGCCCTCATAGGCATCGCGACAGCGGCCATCCGCGAGCGCTTGGCTGGTGAAATCGGAGCGCTCCTTGAGGGCCATGGTCGCGAACGGGTCGGTGCGGTCCCGTACTACGACGGCGGCGATGCACGCGACGACCACGCTTGCGCACAGGGCCAGGATCGCAGAGGCTGCGCGATTCGAGTAGCGGTACCCGCGCCGCCAGGTGGCCGCGATGGCTCCCCCCGCCAGGGCGCCTCCAACGTGCGCGGTGTTGGCGATATTGCCACCGCTCAGGTTCGAGAACACTCCGAACACGATGATCAGCGCCAACCAACGCGCCATCGCCTGTGTCAGCGG
This sequence comes from Myxococcota bacterium, assembly GCA_030776305.1. Lineage (GTDB taxonomy): Bacteria > Myxococcota_A > Polyangia > Polyangiales > Polyangiaceae > Palsa-1150. Next base: position 815 of record JALYHX010000891.1, on the reverse strand, counting down.
CCCGCGCCACCCCTGCACGCGCCAGCCGACGACGAGCGCAGCAGCGAGAACGCCCGAGATTGCACCGGACGCGCCGATGGTGACCTGCGACGTGCGCGAGAGCCATGTGTAAGCGACGCTGAGCGCATTGCCCGCCGCCCCCGCGATGAGATACATCGGCGCCATACGAGCCGATCCCACCGCGCGTTCGACGAGCGGACCCGCCTGCCAAAGCGCAAGCATGTTGAAACCCACATGAAGTAAGCCATCGTGGAGAAAGCAGGCCGTCACCAGCGTTTCCCAACGGTTTTCCCCGACGGTAGCGAGCGAATAGCTGGCGCCGAAGGCGAGCGCTTCGGGCGTGGGGAGATGCATGAGCGACCCGCCGCCCGTGATGATGAGCTGAACGACGAAGACAGCGATGTTCAGTGCCAACAGCGCGCGCGTGACCGGCGCGTGGGCAAGCCAGTGCGGAGGGACCAGGCGGCCGCCGCCGTCGACCGGGCCCGTTTCGATTGGACGAGGACGCGGCGGCGTTGGCAACGGAGTGATGCTCATGGGTCTGACTCAGGGCAGGCGCACGCTGCGTCGCTCATACCATGGGAGAGTCGCGGCTGCGTGGCGTCCACTTGCTCGGGACCGAGAGACCACACCGCCGCTGGGGGCCTCAAACGTGTGACGATCTCGGGCGCCATCGCGCAAGCCACCGTTCGCGCGAAATGTGACCTCACCCGTCATCGTTGGTTTCTTGGCCCCGCATGAGCGCCTCCGCTACGCAAATGATCGGATGGAACCGCTCGTCGGCGCGTCGCTCGCAGCTCGACGAGTCCTGCGAC
>JALYHX010000890.1 GCA_030776305.1 Myxococcota bacterium | reverse complement strand
GGAGAGGCTCGTCGACCGGATCGTCAACGGTCTGGCGCGAAACATCGTCGTCCTCACCGAGGCGCAGAAGCAGATCGTCCTGAGCGAGCGCGTACCCGAGAGCCGGCTTCACCTCGTGCCGCTGATGTACGATTTCGACGAATACCGGCCGTCGGCTGGGGTCGCCCAGTCGCTCCGAGAGAGCTATCCCTGCAAGCTTCGGGTGCTCATGCTGAGCCGATTGGTGCACTACAAGCGACACATGCTCGCATTTCAGGCCGTGGAGGAGCTCGTGTCGCGGGGGCAAGACGTGCGATTGCTCGTCATGGACGACGGCCCCGAAAGGACCAAGCTCGAGACGTACGTACGCGAGCGCGGACTCGAGCAGCGCATTTCGTTTCTTGGGTACCAAAGCAACGTGACCGACTATCTCGAGGCGTCGGACGTGCTCCTTCAGCCATCGGAGTCCGAAGTGAGCGCGAACGCGGTAAAGGAAGCGGGCGTTCGCGGGAAGATCGTCGTCGCTTGCCGAGGGGTGGGCGATTTCGACGAATACCTCGAGCACATGGTCAACGCCGTCCTGTTGAATGTCTCGGATGGCGCATCGACGATCGCCCACTACTTGGCAGACATGATCGAGAATCGGCCAATCTACGACGCGGTGAGCGCTCGCCTCCGACAGCGCGTTCTCGACAAGTTCGGGATCACCCCCAGCAACGTCGCTCGATACATGCGCCTGGCCGACGGCCCGCAAGGAGCGGCACGGCACTAGATTGGTAGGGCGTGGAATGGCTGCGATGCGGACCCTCCGACCGCAGCGCCCGGTTGCGCGCAACGAGGAGCTGTGCGACCCTTCCGCGCCTTGACGAACGCGCGCGTATTCAAGGACAGGCTGTACCGAGAGACGGTTCGCCTCGGGGCAATCCGCTCGCTTACGCCACTCCGCTTCCTCAGCTTACTCTTCGGGTACCAGTCCAACACATGGAACGCATTTCGCCTCGAAAGCACCCGGATGCTCGAGAATGCGTACGCGTTCACGGTCAACAACAACATCGTGGGCGACTATTGCGAGTTTGGCGTCTATCAAGGAAGTACCTTTACTGCGGCTTGGCATGGCGCGCGGCGCTGGCGCCTGCACGACAAGCGATTGCACGCCTTCGATAGCTTCGCAGGACTCCCCGAGGTCACTGGCAACGACGCTGGTGGCGCGTTCGAAAAGGGGCAGTTCGCAGCGTCCCTTCGTACATTCGAGACCGCTCTTCAGACCAACGGTGTCGACATGGGCCGCGTGACCATCACGCCGGGCACCTTCGACAACACCCTGAACCAGGAGACGAAGGCACGCATCCAGCTCCAGCGAGTGAACATGGCCTTCATCGATTGCGATCTGTATTCGTCCACAGTTCCCGTTCTCGCGTTCCTGACGGATGTTCTCGTCGACGGCGCTCTCTTGATGTTTGACGACTGGCATTGTTTCGCAGGAAAGCCAGATCGCGGTGAACAGCGTGCGGTCGGCGAGTGGCTCGCGGCGAATCCCACCATCAGGCTCCACCAGTATCGGGACTTCCACTGGGCCGGCCGGTCATTCATCGTCGACCGCCGGTGACGGCTTCGTCTGTTGGAGCCCCTCACGTGAAAGAGCGGAGATCAACCTTGTCCAACGTAAGCCCCGTCATCGACGAGCCCTTGGACGTGCGATGGATACGACATCTGATCCATCGCTGGCCCCTGCCACGAGGAAGGGGTCTCTTGTTGCGCGCTTTTGGGCCCCGGCTTCGGGCTCAGCCATTTTGGTTCGAGGCCGAGCCGGACGTGGTCATTGCGTCTGACTTCGACGACTACATGACCCGTTGGGTCTTCATCCACGGGCTTGCGGACGTTGCGGTCTACCGTCTTTCGAGGCGGCTGATTCGGCCCGACGACGTCGTCTTCGATGTGGGCGCAAACATCGGGCTTTGGTTGTTGGGCGCCGCCAGGCGTCTGGGCAACCAGGGAAAGATCCACGCGTTCGAGCCAGTCACCGAGAACTGCGTCCGCCTTCGAGCGAACCTGGTCCGCAACCGTCTGGTGGATAGGGTGGTCATCCAACAATGCGCACTCTCCGATCACGGAGGTCCCCTTACGCTTTATCAGCCGTCGTACAACAACAGCGGCCATTTCACTCTCGGAAAGAGACCCGGGGTTGAGACCGGCCTGACCGTCGAAGGTCAAACACTCGACGACTACGTCGCAAGCGCTGGAATACGCCGAGTCGATTTGTTGAAGAGTGATGTGGAGGGCGCCGAATGGTTTCTCTTTCGAGGCGGACGAGCGTTGCTCTCCCGGGACGACTCCCCCGTTCTGCTCTTCGAGGTGAATGAAGACACCGCCGCAAGCCTCGGACATACCTGCCGCGATGTGAAGGCGCTCCTGGTCGAGCACGGATATGAAATGTTCGATTACGATGGGCGGCGACTTGCACCCGTTGCAACTGATAGGAGGGAAGAGCCTCCTGGCGATCTGTTTGCCCTCAAGCCGGGCCATTTTCGTACGCATCCGTGGCTCAGCACACTTCTGGGTAATGGCCCCTGAGAATATCTCGCCTACGGAGGTCTATGCGTGGGGAGACCATCGAGCATCGACACGAAATCTGGACTACCGTTCATGAATCTTGCAACCTTGCTCCGCAGGAAACCGATGGGCCCCGCCGAGCGCATCGATCGCTCGTCTCCCTGGTGGGGGGAGCACATGGCGCGGTACGCCTATGTCGCGGACCGAGTCACGGGCAAGACCGTTCTCGACGTCGCGTGCGGCACCGGGTACGGCCTTCCGCGCCTGCAGCGCACTGCAAAGTGGGTCGTCGGCGTCGATCTCGATCCTTCGGCCATCGAGCGCGCGCGGAAAGAGATCTCTTCCGATCGAGGAGAGGTCGTCCAAGCCGATGCGACCCGGATGCCCTTCGAGGAGGGGCGCTTCGACGTCGTCACGTCGTTCGAGACGCTCGAGCACTTGCCGAAGCGCAAGGAGTTTCTGCGGGAAGTCAGCCGCGTCCTGGCGCCCGATGGCGTCCTCTTCATCTCCACGCCGAACGCCCTCTACACGCTTCCGATCGACGGCAAACCGCGCAATCCCTATCACCTCTACGAATACGAACCGGCGGAGCTCGTGGCCGAGCTCAAAGAGGACTTTGGTGAGGTCGACCTCGTCGGCCAGAAGCTGAGCGCGCGGTTCGTCGTGCCGCCGTTCGACTGGGATCTGCGAAGCGAGACCGATCCGGTGATCCGTGCGAACGCGTGGGTGCGCAAGGTGGTCCTGCGCCTTCCGCCGGAGGCGCGCGACCCGACGAGCATGCTCC
>JALYHX010000889.1 GCA_030776305.1 Myxococcota bacterium | reverse complement strand
CAATACGGGTATTTCGCTGATGATCCAGGCGCTCGTGCAGTCGCCGTCGTTCCTGCACCGAACGGAGCTCGGTCCGAGCACGCTCGTCGCCGATGCCAGTGGGAAATACCCCGATACTGCGCTCGCGCCCTACGAAGTCGCGAGCCAGCTCTCGTACCTCTTCACGGACACGACGCCTGACAAGCCGCTCTTGGACGCGGCGGCGAACGGCAGCCTGGCGACGGATCAGGGCATTACGGCGCAGATCGATCGGCTGCTCGCGCTTCCCGCGGTGAAGCAGAACATCGATCGGATCATGGTCGACTGGTTCAACGTGCGGCAGCTCTTCAGCAAGACGAAAGACCCAGCGTATTTTACGAGTCTCGCCGCGGCCGACCAAAATCAAGCGCTGATCGAAAACGACCTCTATACGTCGACGCGAATGTTCGTCGACGACGTCCTCTGGTCGCCGTCCGGCAAAGTGTCGGACCTTCTCTTGTCGCAGAAGGTGTGGGTAAATCAACGCCTCGGTCAGCTCTACGGGCTTTCGGCGAATCCCCCGGCGGGTCAGTTCGTCGCCGTGAACGACCCGAACCGATCGGGGATCCTCACGCAGCCCGGCTTCCTCTGGTCGGCGTCCAACCCGACGAACACATCGATCGTGAAGCGCGGCAAGTTCATTCACGACGACGTCCTCTGCGTCGACCCCGGCCCGAGCCCAGGCAATATCCTCAGTGACCCTGCGGTCCAGGCGAAGCTCGCGATGCTCCCGACCGAAATCGACAAGTCGAACTACCGAATGATGACCCAGCCCTGCATGAGCTGCCACAACCAGATCGACCCGTACGCGCTCGTCCTCGAGAGCTTCGGCGCCATCGGCGAGTATCGCACGATGGCGGACGGGATCCCGACCCAGACCACGGCCAACTTCACGGACCCGTTGCCCACCGGGCCAATTACCGGAGCGGCGGCGTTCTCCAAGGCGCTGATCGACAACAAGCTCATCACGTCGTGCGCGGTGCAGAAGATGTCGAGCTACACGCTCGGTCGCATGATTCGAAGCCGCGAGACGTGCGAAGTCCAAGGCGTCAACACCGCATTCGAAAAGACAGACGGTTCGGTTTCCAGTCTGTTCCGACAGGTCGCGACTGCGAGCTTCATGCGCGCGCGCTCGGGAGGTACCAAGTGACTTCGTACAAAGTAGCGCGACGTTCGTTTCTGCAGGGGTGCGGCGGTTCCGCGGCGCTGCTCTGGCCGCTCTTGCGGAGCATGGAAGCCCGCGCGGCCGGGGCTCCGGCGCCGCTTCGGTTCCTGGTCATCCATCATCCACTCGGCGCTCAAGTGAACTTGTGGCGCGCCGCCGCGCCGGCGACGACGAAGACATTCACGCTCCCCATCGAGAGCGCTGCCTTCGGGCCATTGCAATCGAAGATGGTGATGATCGACGGCCTGAACATCGTGACGGCGACCAAGGTGCCCGGTGGACCCGACGGCGCGAAGACGCATGAAGGCGGAATGGTGGCGCTGATGACCGGGCAGCCGACGCTTGGGAAGGTCGGCCAGCAGGACCACTGCGCGGGCGGGGCGTCGATCGATCAGATCTTTCTCGCGAAGTCGCCGGTCCTGGGCGGTCTCGGGAGCACGTCGAAGACGCCCTTTGGTTCTCTGCAGCTCGCGGCGGACATTCGATCCGACCGTGATGAAAAGGCGCCCCGCTTTCTATCGTATCTCGACCCCGACCTCACGCAGTCGAGCATCGATCTCCAACGGCGACCGCTGGCCGTGACGACGCAACCGCTCGACGTCTTCACGCGGCTCTTCGGTGGTGCCGTCTCCGGGACGAACACCAACGTGGCGGCCGTCATGGCGCAGCAGAAGAGCGTTCTCGACTTCATGCGCGCCGACCTCGCGCGCCTGCGAACGCTTGCGCCGGCGTCCGAGAAGATCCGGCTGGACTCGCAAGCCGAGGCCATCCGCCAATTGGAGTTCAGTATCCAGGCGTCGATCGGCACGGGAACGACGACCAGCATGTCGTGCATGAAGCCCATGGCTCCGATGTCGTTCGCCACGAGTGGCGCCGGGGCGAGTGGGAACCTTGCCCCCGCCGGGGGCAGCATGTTGCACGGGGTCGACTACTACGATCCAACGAACCCGATGAATCACCCCCATCAGGTCCTCGGTCAGCTTCAGTTGATGATGATTCGAGCTGCGTTCGCTTGCGACCTCGTCCGCGTCGCGACGTTCATGTGGTCGGCAGGGACGAACTGGGTCGTTTTCCCGGGAACGATAAATGGGGTAACCACCGCCCGCGGCCCAGGGCCATCGCCACACCATCCTTATAGCCACGTCACAGACGTCAACACGATGGCGTGGCTGTCGCAAATCAACACGTTCTACTCGGGCGAGACGGCGAAGGCTCTGCAAGCTTTCGACTCGACGGCGACCCCGGACGTCGACGGGAACACGCTGCTCGACAACACGGTCGTCGCCTACGTGTCCGAAGTCGCCCGCGCATACGATCACGACCAGCGAAACATGCCTTACCTGGTGTTCGGGGGGAAGAACACCCGCGTCCAGGGCGGGACGTTCCTCAAAGTCGCGAACGGCCCGCTGCCGACGATCGACGGCAGCAACACCGGGAACCGCCCGACGAACGACGTCTGGCTCGCCCTCGCGCCAGTCTTCGGCGTGAACATGGCGTCGCTGGGTGCCCCCGCCCAGTCCACCGGTCCGCTGCCCGGCGTCATCGTCTGAGGCGGGGCGCTCACCCAGGCGCGGGTGGCTTCGCAACGAACGCCCGCATCTGATCGCGGACGTTGGGCGGCGCGTTCCGCATGGACGGTCCTTTCCGAGCTTGGCGGCGATATCGGCCATCGAGCGGCTGCCGTCGAGGAGCCCATGGGCCCCTCGGGATACGCAGCGCTTACCCTGGGTACCAGACGACGCGCGGATCATCCGGTCCGCGCGCGTATTCCCAGGCCGCGTCCGTCATCTTCTTCAGGTCGTATCGAGGTCTCCATCCGAGGACAAATCGCGCCTTGCTGTTGTCGAGCCAGGTTGAGTGATAGGTCGTTCGAATCGGAACCCCGCGCATCCCGCGCGTTTCGGTCAGGTACGCAGCGAGCTCGCCGTAATCCACGGGCTCATCCATGCAGACATTGAACGTCTGCTGGCGCGCCTTCGGATGATCGATCGATCGCAGGATTGAGCCGATGAGATCGTCCACGTGCACGAAGTTACGCTTCAAGGGCTGACCGTCTGACGCGAGCATCACCGGCACGGCCTTGGTCGCGATGTATTCATCGGCTCTCTCGGGTCCCACGAGATCGCGCCAGCGCGGCCCACCGAAGACGTCCTCGCCGAAGGAGAGCTGATACTTGAAGTCGTCCTTTTCCATGATCCACGGCGCCCGGAGACAGCAGCCGTTGAGGCCGTATTGAATATAATATTGTTCGAGCATCACCTCTTCGAGGACCTTGGACAGCGCATAACACCCGGGGTACGCGCTGTGCTTCTGCGTCTCGGTGACCGGAAGCGGGTGGGGGTAATAGAAGTGGCCCATTCCCGCGTCGCCGCCGATCAAGATGAACTGCTGAAACGAGGAGCTCGATCGGCACCCCTCGAGCAACCAGAACATCCCTTTGACCGCTACGTCCATGACGTTGTCGGGCGTTTCTTTGCTCGTCGCCAGGTGAAGGACGTGGGACACGCCGGAGACGGCGTCGTCCACCACCTGCCGATGTTGGATCGACCCGCTGACGACTTCGAGACGTCGATGCGGCTCGAGCTTGCGGTTGTGGCACAGGGCGCGCACGGTGAACGAGTCGAACCGTGCATCCGACAAGAAACGCTCGATGAATGCGCGTCCGACCTTTCCGGTGGCGCCGGTGACGAGGATGCGATTCACCTTGGTCATGGCTCACTCTCTTTCGTTTCTGATTCGTTTCTTTGTTCAGGAGGCGGGAGGTGCGACGTCCACGCCAGTCGGCGGGATGGCCGTCGCCGCGGCTCCGGCGCGGCGAGTTCGGCGGGCTGCCTGTACCATGTGCACGACCTGAT
>JALYHX010000888.1 GCA_030776305.1 Myxococcota bacterium | reverse complement strand
TTGAGCGTCTTCAATGTGGCGGTCAGCTTCGCTTCGTCCCATCCCTCGATGGTCGTGTCACCGATATGCGTGACGGGCTTCGATCCGGCAGCCCCTTCCGTCGTCTCGTACGAAAGACTCCGTTTTGAAAGGAAGTCTTCTACCTTGTCGCACTCGCTGTACTGCGTTTTCGGGTTCGGAAACAAGTGGACCCGGCAGTCGGTGGCCGTGAGGGCAATCGGCGTGCGGTCGGCGAACGATTCGAGCGCAGGGTTCCCGAAATGTGTCATCGCTCGATAGATCGGGAAATACGTCAGGGCCGCGAGCAGACAGCCGGCGAGCATGATCTTCTTTCGGCCAATCTTGTCGGAAAGCCAGCCGAAAAAGACGAATAGACCCGTACCCAGAGCCAGCGAGATTGCAATGATCAGGTACGCCGTCCTCCAATCAATTTTCAGCGTCCCCGTGAGGAAAAAGAGGGCGTAAAACTGGCCCGTGTACCAAACCACGCCCTGTCCGGCGGTCGCTCCAAAGAGCGCAACCAGGACGATTTTCATGTTTTTCCATTCGGCAAAACTCTCCCGGAGAGGCGCCTTGCTTCCCTTCCCTTCGGCTTTCATCCGCAAGAAAACCGGCGACTCGTTCAACTTGAGCCGGATGTACACTGAAACGAACAGCAGAATGAGCGAGACGAGGAAAGGAATTCGCCACCCCCAAAGCTTGAACGCCGCTTCGTCCATGGAAAGGCGACAGGTGCCGATGAGCAGCAAGGAAAGGAAGAAGCCGAGCGTGGCCGTGGTCTGGATCCAGCTCGTATTGAGACCGCGTCGGCTGTCTGGCGCATGCTCGGCAACGTAGGTCGCGGCGCCGCCGTACTCCCCACCGAGCGCGAGACCCTGCGCGAGGCGCAAGAGCACGAGAATCGTCGGCGACAGCATGCCGATCGTCGCGTACGTCGGCAGGAGCCCGGCGGATGCCGTGGCAAGCCCCATCACGATGATGGTTACAAGGAACGTGTATTTGCGCCCGACCAGGTCTCCGATGCGACCGAAAACGAGCGCGCCGAAGGGCCTAACCAGGAATCCAGCGGCGTACGTGGCGAAGCTCGCGAGGAGCGCCGCGGTTGCGTTGCCCGAGGGAAAGAAAAGGCTTGCGAAGAATGGCGCGAGCGTCGCGTAGATGTAGAAATCGTACCATTCGAAGACCGTCCCCAACGACGAGGCGAAGATGACACGGCGCTCCTCCCGTCGCTCAGCGACTGTCGAAGGTGAAGCGACTGCGACCGACACCATGGTGATATCTCCTTTGTCATCCACAACCCAATACGCGCCCTCGCGCGGCGCGCGGGCGAACCCCGCCCGCGGTTATCAGCCTTCTAACCTTCTTTTCTTCGAGTTGAAACCTCTCTTTCCCGGAGTTCGGTCCTTGATGGGCTGCTTGGCCGGATCGGTACGAGAGTGAGGGCGGGCAAACCGAGCCAGGCGGAGGCCGAGATCGTCCACGGGTTGCGCGCAGGGCTGGCGGTCTTCGCTCGGCGGCGCGACGAGATCGTCCGAATCGCCCACGCGCCGGTCGCGCGCAAGGATGTGGCTGCGCTGACGCGCTGGGCCATGTCGCACGACGTCCCGTGCGTCGAGATGCGGGACCGTGAACTCGATCGATTTGGCGGATCAACACAAAACGAAGGGCTGTGCGTGGTCGCGCGCCCGCGGCGCTGGCTGTCGACGAACGAGCTGGGCGAGGCACTGATTCGCGCCGGCGGCATGGCTGTGGCCCTCGACCGCGTGCGCAATCCGTACAATGTCGGGGCGGTGCTGCGGACAGCCGCATTCTTCGGTCTCAGGGCAGCTTTACTGGGAGCCCCTGCCCCCCACCCAGGTCTCGCGCCGACGGCCGTACGCGTCGCCGAGGGAGGGGTCGAACACCTTCAGCTGGCGCGCACGACCGACCTTGCCGCGACGCTGTCCCGACTGCGCTCACGCGGTATTCGCGTCGTCGGAGCGGTTGCGGGCACGAAGTCAAGCGAAGTGGCGTTCGCGTCTGCGTCCGCGTCAGTGCTCGTGATGGGCAACGAGCGCGAGGGGCTCGGGGCCCGGGTTCGAGCTGAATGCGACGAACTGATCACCATTTCAGGTAGCGGCGCCATCGAATCTCTCAACATCGCCGTGGCGGCTGGCGTCCTTATCGCCGCGGCTGCGAAGAAGATCGTTGGAAAAATCATCTGAAACTGAACACATGACGTGAACTTGAGACTTGGATGAGGCCTTGGGGATCGTTAGTCTCATCCTAGGATGCGCGGGAGTTCAACTCCGATCGGAGCCTCCATGTCACGACGGTCGCGCTCGCAGCGCCCCCAGAAGGCACGTAACTCCGAACCGCCGGTTGCGGGCGTGCCTGCTTTGCCCAAGGCAGCTGAAACGGCGGACGGCGCCGCTGAAGAGCCCACTGCTTCCTCGTTGACCGACGAGCTGGCCGCAGTCGATGCAGGCTGGGACAAGTTGTTTTCTTAGAGGCGTTAGGCGTCCGACTCGGGCGCCTTCTCCGAGAAGCGATAGCCAACGCCGCGCACGGTCTGGATGAATCGTCCGGCGATTCCCAGCTTGTCACGCAGCCTTTTTACGTGCGTATCCACCGTGCGCGATGAAAGGCCAGGATCGAGCTCCCACACGTCGCTGAGGAGCATCGATCGACTCTGGACTCGCTCGCGCCTGACGACCAGCGTGAGGAGCAACTTGAACTCGAGCGGCGTCATGGGGATCTCGGCGCCCTCCACTTCGACCCGGTGGGCATCGCGATCGATGCGAAGCTCGCTTGCTTCAATCAACGGGGGCTCCTTCGCCTCCCCCCTGCGAAGCACCGCGTTCACGCGGAGTACTAGCTCTCGAACGCTGAACGGTTTCACGAGATAATCATCGGCGCCGAGCTCCAAACCGACGATCCTGTCTACTTCTTCTGCCTTCGCGGTCACCATGATGATCGGAATGTCCTGAGTCCGCGACTCTCGTTTGAGGGCCGTGCACACAGTGGTGCCCGGACGGTCGGGAAGCATCAGGTCCAGGAGGACGATGTCCGGCAGCGTCTCCCGCGCCAGGCGCAGCCCTGCCTCGGCCGTGCCTGCCGCCTGCACGCGATGTCCCACCTGCGTCAAGTTGTACTGAAGGATCTCACGCAGATCCGCTTCGTCTTCGATGACGATCACGCGCGCCATGCGCCGAACCGTATCGAGCGCGGGCATCGCCAGCGGAAAGCTCGCGTGACATTTCGGTCACGGCCCCGGGCAAAGCCTGCCCTGGAAGCGGAAAGGCTTTTACGAGCGTGAGCGCGAAGCCGAGCGGATCGAAGCCCGGTGGTGGCCCTCGTCGTCGTCGCTCAGCGCGGGGGCCTCGACTCTCGTCGAGCCGCGCCTTGCCAAGCGCGCTTCGGCAGGGAGTTCGAAGACTCCAGAGCGTTCGGGCGCAACCCGCTTGTCACTCCCCCGTCGTCGCACTCGGGTGGACATCATTCCTAGAGCATCGCAGGAGCAGCCGCAGCGCGCCATGACATAGGCTGCAAATTCGCGCAGGTTTCCCTCAATTGACACGGGACTGTTGCCAACAATAGAGCTCAGGCGCCCGAAATTCGCGGATAGCTGCGCACGAGTTCACGTCGTCTTTGAACAGACGCCGCCCTCACGTCACGCGGCCGGGTGAACCTCGAAACGCTTGCATCTCAAGGGCATGGATGTCGTTTCAGCAAGAGAATCGCGAGTGGCGGATGTCTGCCAGTGCGAGCAGAGATGAGCCGACGCGCGCGGGTCGCGGCAACCGTCGTGGGATCGTCCCTCGTCGCCTACCTTGTGGCGCACCTCTTGGCCCACCGCGATGCGCCTTCGATATGGAGGGCGCTCGGTTCTGGGGGAGCGCTCGTCATCCTGGCACCTGCGCCGTTCGCGCTGGGGATGACCC
>JALYHX010000887.1 GCA_030776305.1 Myxococcota bacterium | reverse complement strand
AACTCGGAGCTCGTGGCGCTCGTCTCGTCTGATCCGGAGAAGCTCGCCGTACTGCGCAAAAAATACGACGTCGAATGCACCGGTTCGTACGACGAGGTCGAGCGGATCGTCGCCGACGCCCGCGTGGACGCGGTCTACATCGCACTCCCCAATGACATGCATCGCCCGATGACCGAAACAGCGGCGCGCGCGGGAGCGCATGTCCTCTGCGAAAAGCCGATGGCGGTCACGGAGGAGGATTGCCAGGCGATGATTGCCGTGACGCGCCAGTGCGGAGTCAAGCTGATGATCGCGTACCGGCTGCACTTCGAGCACGCCAATCTGGACGCCGTCGAGCGGGTGCGGGCGGGCGAGATCGGAGAGGCGCGCATCTTCAGCTCTGTATTCTGCCATCAGGTTCGCGAAGGGGACATTCGGACCAAGCAAGAGCATGGGGGTGGGGCTCTGTTCGATATGGGCATCTACTGCTTGAATGCCGCCCGCTACGTCTTTCAGGATGAGCCGACAAACGTCTACTCGCACCAGGTGTTCGGCACCGACGAGCGCTTCGGCAATGTCGATGAAATGACCACCGCAGTGCTGCGCTTTCCTCGAAACCGGGTCGCGCAGTTCACGTCGAGTCAAGGGGCGGCCGACGTTTCAGAGTTCCGCGTCGTCGGAACGAAGGGCGACATCCGGCTCGACCCTGCCTACGAGTACGCGGGCGAGATCAAGACGACGGTGACGATCGACGGGAAGGCGAAGACCGCCGTCTCCACAAAACGGGATCAATTCGCGCCAGAGATCGTCCACTTCTCGCAGTGCATCCTCGACGGAACGGATCCCGAGCCATCGGCGCTCCAAGGCCTCGCCGACGTGCGCATCATGGAGGCCATGGTCCGATCCGCGCGCGCGGGCACCGCGATCGCGCTCTCTCCTGTCGCCCAGGCGGCGCGACCGAACGCGGATCTGGACATGAAGAAGCCGCCGACAAAGAAGGTGAAGCCGGTGAACGCTCCCTCCCCGAGCAAGTGACGGTTGCGAGTGGTTTACCACCCATCATGACAAGACCGGAGCGGTCTCGACGGACGGCCAAGCCCGCCAAGGGCGACGCGTCACCCTTCCTGCCTGACGTTCTCACGCTGCCGGCCTTGCGAGGAGCCGCGCGCTCATGCCGGGGATGCGATCTCCATGCGAACGCCACCCAGACGGTCTTTGGAGAAGGAAAGCGTCGTGCGTCCATGGTCATCGTCGGCGAGCAACCAGGTGACCGCGAAGACGTCGCGGGAAGGCCGTTCGTCGGTCCTGCCGGTGCGCTGCTCGACGAGGCGCTCCGCGAGGCGGGGATCGACCGCGAAGACGTCTACGTCACGAACGCAGTGAAGCACTTCAAGTGGAAGCCACGCGGCAAGCGCCGCATGCACCAGCGCCCCACCCAAACCGAGGTGAACGCGTGCAAGCCCTGGCTGGAGGCCGAGCTCGCCGTCATCCGCCCTCGGGTCATCGTGTGTCTGGGCGCGACGCCAGCCCAAGCGTTCTTCGGATCGTCCTTTCGCATCACCGCTGAGTTCGGGCGCGCCATCGTCGGCCCTCAGCATCGCGTGTTCGTCATGGGTTATCACCCGGCGGCGATCCTTCGTATGCCGACCCACGAGGCGCGGCAGACCGCACGGAGCGCGCTCGTCTCCGCGTTGAAGCTTGCGAAGAGTCTGCACGATGGCCGCAGCCGTGGCGTTTCGGTGTGACACCCGATCACGACGCCTGCGTTTTGCGGGGGCTCACTCGCCGGGATCACCCGACAGGACAAATCCATGCGACCGCATGACCCGCCAGGCACGCCCAATGCTCCCTCGTAATTTGGCTCAAGCCAAAAGAGGACACCATGGATCCTAAAATCGCCATTCCCGCCACGCTGGCGGCCATCGCCGCGGCGAGCTCCGGTAGTGCATCGGCGCAAGAGACCCCCTACTTGCGGCAGCATGTCGAACCACCGCGCAGGGCCTTCGAGCTGACCCTCGGGACCGGGTACACCCAAGGTTTCGGGATGCTCCACGAAGGAGTTGGAATGCCCAGCGTCGCCACCGAAGGCGTCGCCCTAAACGTAGGCCTCGGCTATCGCATCGACCCCCACTGGATGGTCGGCGTCGCCGGCGAATACCAGGAGCTGAACGCACAGCGCGCCGCGAGCGTGCGCGGCGTCGCCACGGGCATTCAAGCCGCCTATCACTTCACTCCGTATGATCGCCTAGATCCCTGGGTGGCCCTCGGAGCCGGTTACCGTTGGCTGTGGGAGAGGCACAACGTACCTGCCTCGGTGACGGTCACGAATGGTTTGCAAATGGCACGGCTCACGTTGGGTCTCGACTTGCGCGCCTCTCGAGGCTTCGCGATTGCACCCGTGATCGGGGGCGACCTCAACCTGTTTCTGTCGCAGGGCGATCAGGCGATTCAGGATCCCCGTGTAAGCACATTCGTCTATGCGGGCTTGCAGGGACGCTTCGACATCGGCGGACAAAGGGAACCGGAGGGCGTCACCGAGTGGCAGGCCCCGAATGTGATGTACATGAGCCCGTCGGTGTCGGTCTCGAGCGATATTGCGAGCGCGTGCGGACTGAAGCAGGGTGATGCGCCGGCGTTCGCGTTCGACGACAGCGATCTCAACGACGCCGACCGCTGGGCGTTGAACTCGGTTGCGGCATGCTTCGCGACCGGAGCGCTGAAGGGGACCACGATGCGCGTCATCGGACGCGCCGATCCGCGCGGCTCGGCGT
>JALYHX010000886.1 GCA_030776305.1 Myxococcota bacterium | reverse complement strand
TGGTCATCGTCCTCCTGAGTATTTATTCGGCATATGTCGGGGCGCGCGAAAACGTGGCGCGGCAGCCCCCGCAGCTGACGAAGATGGCGCGCGCGACGTGGGACATCAGGTGGGAGTCGGGCATCCTCGCGATCCTGGTGGCGGGCATCGGTACGGGGCTCACGTCGCTCTACGAGGCCGCGGGGATGGTCGCCTTCTTCTGTGAAGCCCCCGTCAGTCGCGGCGAGGACCCTGTCAGTCGCAGCGAGGGCCCTGTCATTCGCAGACGGCCAGCCGTCAATCGCTGCGAGGGCCCCGTCATTCGCTGTCCGCCAGCTGTCAATCGCTGCGTGGGCCCCGTCATTCGCTGTCGACCAGCTGTCAATCGCAGCGACAGCCCCGTCATTCGCTGTCCGCCCTCCGTCAGCGATTGCGAGCCGCCTGTCAGTCAATCCGAGGCCCATTGCAGCGAATGCGATGCAAGTCACAGCGAGTGCGAGACCCCTGGCATTGAATGCGAGACCCCTCACTGCGAATGACGACACCCGATCAGCGATTGTGAGCCGCCTCACTGCGAATGCGAGCCCCCTTACATCCAATGCGAGACCCCTCACTGCGAATGCGAGCGCGCTTGCAGCGAATGACAGCCCCGTCGGAGCGAATGACAAGACCCTCACGGTGAATGCGGCCCTGCGTGCTGCGAAATGCCGTCCGCCCGATTCCTCAATTCATCCAAATATTTGCATCCTCATTCCCTTCCCTCTTCCGTTCGCGCCAAACGATGGTGTAGTCGCGCGGCCGCTGGTTTCGCCGCTCGGTCATCCCTTTTTGACGGAGGACCTGCGCACAAGCGGCCGATCTGCGGCAGCCTTCGCCACTTTGCACAGGCGTTCGGTCTCGCGGCGCATGCTGCGATCTTTCGACGCCGTGTCGTGGTCCCATCCCAGCAGATGCAGCAGGCCGTGCGCCAGGAGCATCGTCACCTCGGAATTCAAGTCGGCACCGCGCGCCCCAGCCTGACGCAACGCGGTCGGAATGCTGACGACAACGTCACCGAGCAGCCCTGGCATGGAATTGCCCATGGATCGCTCACTTTGGGCGAACGCGAGGACGTCCGTCGGGCGATTCTTCTTGCGATAGACCCGATTCAGCAACTTGATTTGATCGTCACCGGTCAAGAGAATCGAGAGCTCTGAGTGAGTCATTTGAACGGCATCGAGCATGGCACGCGCACGGCGCACGACATCGACCCGCGACACGCCGGCGTACGGCCCTCCTTCGATGATGAGTCGGACCACCCGACGATTGTGGAGGGACTTTCGCCGGCACGCCACCGACGGAGGGGTATAAAGGAGGGTTCGTGCAGGGAACATGCGCGCTCGTGCCCGCTCTCGATGCCGCCGAGACCATCGGCTTGGTGTTGGACGATCTGCGGGCGTCACTGGACGTACCGACGATCGTCGTGGATGACGGATCCGCCGATGCGACCGCAGAGTTGGCCCGGCTGCACGGGGCGCACGTGGTGCGCCACGAACGCAATCTCGGCAAGGGCGCGGCGTTACGGTCGGGACTGATCGAGGCCGCGCGTCGCGGATTCCGTATCGCAGTCACGGCTGACGCGGACGGACAGCACCCGGGACGATCGGCGCGCGTCGTGCTCGACGCAAGCAACGATCCGCGCGCCATCGTGCTCGGCTTTCGCGACCTCGTGCACGACGGGGCACCCCCATTGAATCGGTTCGGCAACCGTGTCTCGAACCTCTTCCTTTCTTTCTTCGCTGGGAGGGCTCTTCGCGACACGCAGTGCGGTTTGCGCCGGTACCCGGTGGCCGAGACGCTTGGTCTAGGCGCTCGCGCGCCCGGGTACGCATTCGAGGCCGAAGTCGTCTTGCGGGCAATCGCCGCTGGACTTCCCATCGTCGAGGTGCCCGTCGTGGTCGTCTACCCCCCCGACAAGCTGCGGCGTACCCACTTCCGGAGCGTGCGCGACCCAGCTCGGATCGTCGCAACCGTCGTCAGGACGCTACTGGATCTTCATTTTGGTAGACAATGACGGGCATGGCTCATTCGCCGCGCCGGCGCAGACTCGAGCGGATGGGGATGGTTTTCGCGTTGCTCACGATTCTGCCGCTCGGCGTCCACGCTCTCGTCGCCGTCGCTACGTGCATCACGCCGCCGAGAGTAGAGCTCCCAGCGGCGAGTGCAGGAGGGGCATGGACACGTGTGCGCGCCGGGCTCCGTGAGGTGTACCTGCAGGGATCGCCCGAGGCGATCGGCGCCTCGGAAGCACGCCTCTTGCGCGACCAGATGATCGCCAACGAGACACGCTTGTGGAGCGACTACGAACACTACGTACCGTGGTGGATCGCACGCGTCGGAATCGGGGACGTCAGTCGCGTGCGGTATCGGCACGTCGACCGAGGTATTCCGGATGCGCGGCGCCGCGAGCTGGCGGCGCAGTCGCTTGCGTTCGAGCCGGATCCTTTGCTGACGCACATGCAGACCTATCACCGCATGATTTTTTTGCATGCGCTCTACGACATCGCGCTGTCGTTCGAGCACTCGCCTCTCATCGGGTGCTCCACCTTCGCGCTCGGGCCATCGATGACCCGCGACGGACACGTCGTCGTGGCTCGTGCATTCGACATGGAAACCGACGAGGTGCTCGACCACGACAAGGCGGTATTTCTCGTGCGCGAGGACGGTGCGATCCCTTTCGCGAGCGTGGCTTGGCCGGGATTCGTCGGCGTCGTCACCGGCATGAACGCCGAAGGCGTTTTCGTCGTCGTGCACGGGGGCCGCGCCGGCAATCCCCGCGCCGAAGGGATGCCCGTCGTGTTCTCGCTTCGCGAAGTGCTCGAGCGCGCGCACGACAGCGACGAGGGAGTCGCCATCCTTCGTTCGCAGGAGGTGATGGTATCGCACATCGTCTTCGTCGCCGACGCGCGGGGGCACTTCGCGGTGGTCGAGCGCGCGCCGGGCGTACCACCCTACGTTCGCGAAACGGTGGATACGGCGCTCGTCACCAATGACTTCCAAGGGCCCCTGGCGACCGATCCGAAGAACCGCCAAGTCAGGACGAATACGACGAGTATCGCGCGCGCCGAGCGGCTCCAGCAGCTTCTGGCGGGCGTGGCGCCAGGCACGGCTTCGCCGCGCGGAGCGCTCGACATGCTGCGCGATCACCAGTGTGCCAACGATCGCTACTGCGAGCTCGGGGATCGCCGTGCCATCGATGCGCTGATTGCGACACATGGCGTCGTTGCGGATACGACCGACCGAGTGATCTGGGTTGCCGTCGGGCCTCACCTCTCGGGAAAATTCGTGCGGCTCGATTTGCGTGCGCTG
>JALYHX010000885.1 GCA_030776305.1 Myxococcota bacterium | reverse complement strand
GCCTGAAGCTTCAGGACCACCGAAAGGCTCTTGCCCAAGCGGGCCGCCACCTGATGCTTGGTGAGCCAGGCGGGCCACTTGGAGTCATCGGGTTTCGATTCCCGCTCTGTCTTGTCCATCGATGGATCTCCCGTTGTGGTGCTGCAACGACGTCCGCTGCCGCCACGACTCGGCATCGATGTCGATGACGTGGCAGTGCTGCACGAAGCGATCGACGAGCGCCGCGACGCAGGCCGCGCCGGGAAACACCGTCCCCCACTGCCGAAACGGCAGGTTGGTCGTGATCACGATCGACCGGGCCTCGTGCCGCCGGCTGACGATGTTGTAGAGCAGGTCGGCCGACCGGTTGTCGCACGGCAGGTAACCAATCTCATCGAGGACGAGAAGCCTCGGTCGCACATAACGCCGCAAACGCCGCTCGAAGGCGGGAAGCGAGTCGCGTCGCAGAAGATCGGCGAGCATCCCGGCCAGCGTGCAGAAGCGCACGCTGTAGCCGTGCGTCAGCGCGGCTAGGCCCAGGTTTTGAGCGAGCGTGGTCTTGCCGACGCCGCTCGGCCCGCGCAACAGCGCGTTCTCGCCGCGCTCGACAAAGTCGAGGGTCGTGCGCAAGCGTTCGTATAGAGCGCGGTCGATCTTGCGCGGGTGATTCCAATCGAAGCGCTCGAGCGTCTGGAATTTGCCGAGCATCGCCAGACGCGTGCGGGCCGCGAGATTGCGCGCCTCGCGCTCGCGCCGTTCCAGCTCGACGAGCCGCTCGGCCATCCCCAGGGGGCTGAGGTGCTCGCGCGCGGCGTGTTCGAGAAACTCTTTCAGCGCATCGATCGGCAGACGGAAGCCGAGCTGGTGCAGCCGGCGCAGGACGTCATCGCTCGACATCGTAGCCACCGAGGTCGTGCGGAATCACGTCGCGGTCGGGCACGTGCTCGCCCAGCTCTACGTCCATCGGCAGCGGTGCATCGGTCGCCCGGCGGTGCTTCTCGCAGAGCACACCAATCTCGCCGGAATCATGCGTCCCGCGCTCGACGGTGTCGGCGATCGCCTTGCGAAAAACATCCAAGCCGTACAGATCGAGCAGCTTGCCGGTCTGTGCGACCATGCTGCCGACGTTTCGGCCTGCCTCGACCCAGCGCTCGATGAGCCGGTCGATGCCGGGCGCGGCGGTGCGGATTCGGTCGCGGCCCGTGGATGCATAGGCCCCACGCTTGCGCCGCGCGATCTCGGCTCGGTGCTCCGGCGATTCGATCTTCTGCCCGTGCCCCCAGGAGCGGCGGTGCTCGGCGATCACCGTCTGACCGTCCAGCAACCGCACGACGCGGTCGTCGGCGACGAGCGCGACGGTCTCTTGGGCGTAGTCCGGTGGTGCCGAGTAGAGGTTCGTGTCGAAGCGCGCAAAGGCCGTCTTGTCGATGGCTACGGGCATGACCAGGTCGGTCGCGGGAAGCGGATTCGGCAAGGGCAACAGGCGCTGCCGCTCCTCGGCGAGGCACTCGGCAATCGTGCGCGCCTTGAAATTCGGATGCCGCTGCTGATGGCCGATCCGATCCAAGAAGGCCAAAAGCTCACCGTTGCCTTGCTCGATGCCGTAAATGTCACGCCCCTCGAGAAATCGTTGACGCAGAAACCGGATCTTCCTTTCGACGCGTCCTTTCTCGTTGCCGCGATAAGGATTGCAGAGTCGCAGCTCGACGCGCATCGCGCTGGCCAAGTCGAGCAACAGCGGGTGGTAACGCGACGCGTGGCCGTGGCGTTCGAGGACAACGATCTTCGGATTGTCAAAGAGCCATCGCCGCGGCGTACCGCCGAGGTAGCTCGCCCCGCGCACCAGCGACCGCAAGAGCGAGTGCACCGTGGTGTCGAAGCAAAACTCCACCCAAGCGGCGCATGACCAGGACAGCACCATCAAGAAGAGCCAGAGCGACCTGTGCCCCCGTCCCTCGACCGGCAATTGGCACACGTACGCCCAGTCGATCTGCGCCTCTTCGCCGAGGAGCGGATCGAGCCGAAGAAAGACCTCTCGCTCGCCCTTGGGTCGGACCTTCTTCACGAAGCGGCGCAGGGCTCGCGCGCTGCCTTCAAACCCTCGCTCCCGAAGCATGTCCTAGAGCCGCGTCGAGCAAAGCTTGGGATAGCGCTCAAGCGGCTCGCGGATGAAGTCGACATACGGCGCGATGGCCGAAGGCGGCTGCGCAGCCGTCTTCGTGCGCGGCTTCTCCGGCAGCCGGCCGATCACACGCCGTACCACCTCGTCGTGCACGCCAAGCTGCGCGCTGATCGTGCCTATCTTCCAGTGCTCCGCGTGAAACAGGCGTGCAATCTCCGCCTCGAGCTCGCGCGAGACGGTCACGTTTCTCCCCCTTTGATCAGAGTCAGTCGCCGTACGTCACGAAAGTCGCCCCGCCCGCTTAGCCCGCGCCGCCGCGGTCGCGGTGCGAGGATCTCGACCTCGTAATAGACCATGTCGATCGCGAGGCCGAGGCCATCGCAAAGCCCCTGGGCGAATGAAATCGATTCGCAGTCCGCAGACAGCACAACGCGCAGGCGAGCATTGCAAAAGAGCGCGATGGCCTCGAGCAGCGTGCGAGTCGCCAATCGGTGCGCTTGCTGAGCGGGCGGAAGCCGCGCTTTGAGGATCTCGTCGCCGCTCGCATCGCTCACCAACACGCGCGTGGCGCTCTCGGTGGGAACCAGTCGAACCACGATCATCGGGAGCATCGGACACCTCAGGGGCCGATACTGCGCGAGCGCCGTCGATCGGCGCCGCAGCACCCGCCGCGCCGCATACCGTGCCCTCGTGGGTCAACTTCGTGGAACCCATATACGTCATCGCTCGCCGCCGCTTGATGTACTGCCGCTGCCGATCGCGATGGTCCTCGCGTCCTTCGTCGCTCACTTGATGACGGGCGCTGGCGCGAGCTTGCGCTTGCCTGTGGCCTCGCCGTCGACATCCGGGGCCGCAGTAGATCTGCCCCCGATCGCAACAGCAGCAGACGTAGAAGATCTCTTTACAACCGGCGCATGCGGCCTGCCGTTGACCCTCCATCCGCGCCCGCTCCCGAGCGAAGGTGGCGATGAATTTGGCGTTCGTTGCCCGTTATGCGAATCACAGCTGGG
>JALYHX010000884.1 GCA_030776305.1 Myxococcota bacterium | reverse complement strand
GCACCGACGCTGGCGGCGGCTGAGAGCCGCGATGGCAAACCATGCGCAGCGTCGCACCTTGTCACAGGTCGGCGCCGCGGCCCTCGCCGTGGGCGTTGCGCTGACGGGCGGCTGCTCCCTCCTATTTCACGCAGACGCGAACCAGTGCTCGACCAATACGGATTGCACGGCGCGCGGCCCGTCGTTCACGGGCTTCGTATGCAGCCAAGGCACGTGCATCACCGGTGCCCGCGACGCCACGTCGCGGTGCACGACGGACGACGACTGCGCCGACTCTGGCCTCGGTTACACGTGCACGCTCGCTATGTGCGTCGCGCCGCTCGACGGGGGAGCCGAGGTCATCGCCGAAGCGGGACGGGAGGCGGAAACTGGGGGGGTGGCCGAGGCGGGACGCGAGGCGGGACCCGACGCTGCAAGCGGCTGCAGGACGACCGCGGACTGCACGGCTCTCATGATGGCGAATCCCACCCGGAGAGTCGATTGCGACGTCAGCACGAACACGTGCCTTGTCCTCACGAGCGACGACTGCCCGTATCTCATTCCCGACAACTACGCGAGCGCCATGGGAGGGATCCTCCCGCCCCCACCGATCTTCATCGGAGCGTTCGCCAAGTTCGCCGCGGGGGGCTCGCCGACCTTCCACCCGAGCTCGCTCAACTACCAGCTCGCGCTCAACGAGTTTCAAATCAATGGCCCCGGGATCCCGGCGGGGCCCGGCACCTCGGCGCAGGGGCAGGTTCTCGGCAAGCGCACGCCGGTAGCCGTGTTGTGTGGTGTCGACGGCATGATCGATTCGGCGATGAGCCATTTGATCAACGACGTTCATGTCCCGTCGATCGTCTCCGCTCTACCCTCGGCCGCGCTGAACCATATCGTGACGACGTATACGTCGGCGCAGCAAAAGGGCATTTTCGTCATCAACGCATTCAGCTTCGATTCGACGTTCACGTCGATCTCGACCAACAATCTCTTGTGGCACATGCTCGGGCAACCGGGGGACACAGCGGCGGCCTACGGCGCATTCCTTCCATTGGTCGAGTCGTACGTGCGGACGAGGGCTCCCTGGAATCTCGGGACGACCGCTCCCTTGAAGGTGGCCACCGTGACGGCAAACGCGATCGCCCTCAACGACCTCGCCGCGGCGGTCTCGCCCGTCCTCACGTGGAACGCGGGACTGGACCACGCCGTCGCCAGCAACACCATGAACTATCTCGCCGTCAACATCAACGCGTCGACACTCAACGGCACGAGTCTGACCGACCCGAATCTCAACGCGAGCATCGCCATCGCGAAGATGCAGCTATTGAGCTTCAGGCCGCAGGTCATCGTGTCTTTCGCGAGCGAGGAGTTCACGAAGTTGATCGAAAACCTCGAAATCGATTGGGGCAACTCGTTCCCGCTCCCGTTCTACTTGATAAGCGAATACAATAAAGGGTCCACGCTTTTGGAGGCCGATGTGCCCAATTGGCCCTATACCAACAAGCGATTCGCGGGGATCGGCATCGCATCGACGACGAATCAGCAAGTGCTGACCGATTACGAACACAGATTCACGGGTGCCTACCAAGGACGCTCGGACCTACTCGGCCAGGAGAACTTTTACGACGCGATGTACTTCGCCGTCTATTCGCTCGTCGCCGCCGGGCGACAGCCCCTGACGGGAACGGATATCGGCGCGGGGATGAAGCTCCTCATTTCGTCGTCCCCGCCCGCCTACCAAGTGGGCCCGGTAGACATGGGGAACATCTTTACTGTCCTCGGGTTGCGCCAGCCGTTCGAGCTCATCGGAGCGCTCGGGCCTCCCAACTTCGACACAGCCACGGGAGCCCGCATCGGGCAGGGAGACGTGTACTGCCTCGGCTACACGCCGAACGCCGATGCCGGCACCAAGTACCCTTACGAGTACGACGTGCTTCGTCTCTCCAGTCCCAACGGCGGCCCTGCGCCCGACGGGGGTAGCGCCTTCCAGGGGACGTTCCCGTGCTATCCGGGAATCCAGTAACAAACCGACTCCTCCTTTGCCTGCTGCCTCTCGCGCTGTCGCGATGCTCCGGCGGGAAGGACGGCGAACCGCTCGAGACGGCGCGCGAACCGATCTTGAACGGCGACGCGGCGACCGCGCCCGATTCGCCGATCGTGTATCTCAGCGGACCCGAGGGCACATGCACCGCCACCCTCATCGCGCCCAACCTGGTGGTGACGGCGCGTCACTGCGTCGCGCAGACGAC
>JALYHX010000883.1 GCA_030776305.1 Myxococcota bacterium | reverse complement strand
CCGCCGACCCACCCCCCACCGCGCCAGCCAACAAGACCCGACACCACCCCCGCTCGCGACGGCGCTGACCTCTGCGAACTGGCAGGGGGCCGGCCTGACGGGCCGCGGCCGACAAGTGCACCCGGCGGCGAGCAGTAGGATGGTTCGTGCCCGCACCACGACTCGATGCCGTGCCACCAGAGATCGGTCCAGTCGCTAAAGCTCCTGCCTCCCTCCGTCGGTCAAGTCGATTCGAAGCTCGATCTTTCCCATGCCGACCATCCACGCCAACTCTCTCCGAATGGACAGGTTCGGCTGATCACCTTCTTGCAGCGGCCTGATATCGTCGGATTGGGGTTAGTTCGCTTCCGCGAACAGTCCCTATCTCCAGTCGGGCCCCGCCGGAATGTGCTCGATGAGCTCTTGGCGGACGACGAGGATCTGCGTCCAACCGAACCAGTACTTGTCCATCACCGTCGCATCCGTGATGAGACGGGTCAGACCCTCGTCCAGGAGATAGATCCTCGCAGAAGCGTCGCCGCGGATGAGAACAGTGCCGGTGGTGAGTTGCGGGCGTGAAGAAATCTCGGCGAGCGATGGGTCGTCGGCGATGCCGCTCCAGCTTCGAAAGAGGCGGTTGTAGATTGTGTGATTCGGTATGCGTCGCCGATAGCCTTGGGGATCGATGACGTAGACCTCCGCATGTCCAGGACGGACAAGGCGTCGCCCCGCAAGATCGGGGCGCGGGCGGGTGATTGCGGTTGGATCGCCGATCGAGATGTGACCGTTGGATGGCGAAGCCTCGATGCGCCCGCTGGAAGGGAGCTTCCCGTCGTCGCCGATGATTCGTTCGATCTCGTCTTGGGCGACCGATCGCACTTGCCTATCGGGCATCGGTCGTCATCCTTGGTTGGCTCGCGTGTACGACCCGGAGTTCGTGGAAGCACCCCAGCTCGACGGCTCTGCGAATCAGCGCGTAACGGCCGGTCACGCGCAGCGCGGAAAAGATCGAATGCACCTGCCCCGCCACCGTGAGGACGGACGTTTCGCGGCGGTCGGCGATCTCGTTGCGCGTGCAGCCCTCGAGGAGCCAACGCGCGACTTCCTGCTGCGCGCGGGTCAGGGTCGTCAGATGCGCGGTCGCGGGTCGGGGAACACTCATGGCGAGGTAGCGCCGGCCCTGGTCTTCGAATGAGGCGGCTCTTGCGCTCGGGAGTCGGCTGACGCCAGCCCAGGTCTGGGCGGCGAGGACGAGCGGAAGCGGCACGGGGCGATCGGCGAGTTCGAGCTTGGAGAGCGTTCGCAAGACCCGCCCAGTGGCTGTCGAAATGGCGATATTGAGATCGCACGCGAGCGCCTTTCGCGGTTCCCCGCAAAGTACGCTCGCGACGAGCGATGCGTCGTCAGGATCCAGACCGCGCGGTTCGTCGAGCACTTCCGCGACGCAGCAGGCGCAATCTTCCGCGGTACTCTCTCTCCAGGATCCGACCCGACCCTGGACGACGTCCTCCCAAACACACGCGAACGTATGGATCAGCGTTTCGTTATCCGCGGCGTCGAACGCTGCGATCCATGGTTCTTCGGGCTCGACGTAGACTGGTGCGACTGCAATGTGTCGTACGGAGGACATGTGCGCCGACAAAGCATGAGTCGGGCCAGGAGGACCACGCGAACAAACACCGAGAAACGCGGTGGTGTTGCTCTTTGTGCTGTCAAAGAAATTGGACGGCGACCAGTTCTTTGGACATTGAGCGGACGATCGCATTCACCTTCGGTGCCTTGATGGGCTTCAAGCGAATGCGGCGAGCGTGTCCGGCGACTGTGAGAACATTCCCTGGACGATGCGACGGAGTGACGACACGAAAACTGCGAGGTCGAAGGGGAACTTCGCGTGTCCATATCGGGTAGAGCGCGTCGCGTCCGGCTTGAGGGCATTCCGCTGCGGCGTGGAGAGGTCCGTGATTCGCGTGAAAGGCATGGAGCTATGGCGTGACGGGGTTCGCCGAGCGCGTAGAGGGCATGGAGCCTCGGCGTGAACGGGTTCGCCGAGCGCGTAGGGGGCATGGAGCCATGGCGTGAACGGCTTCGCGGTGAGCGTGGAGGGCATGGAGCCGTGGCGTGAAGAGCAACAAGCCACGGCGTGAAGCGCTCCGCCGTGCCGGTGAACGGCGTTACGCCACGGCGTGACGGGGTCCGCGGCGCGGGTGAACGCCGTCACGCTCAGCGTGAAGGGCTCCACGCCGCGGGTGAATCGGTTCACGCGAGGGGGTGAAGCACTTCGCGGTCCGGGTGAACGCCGTCACGCTCGCCATGGAGGGCTCCGCGCCGCGGGTGAAGCCCGTCACGTTCGGCGTTGAGGCTTCCGCGGCGCGGATGAACCGTATGACGCTACGCGCACCGCCGACCCATTTGACTTGGTCTAGGTCGACGGCGGTGCACTAGCTTCGTCTCCCGCGCCGGCTCAGACCAAAGGCACGGATCAAGTTGTAAAGGTGGGCGCGGGTGAGATCGAGCGTCCGGGCGGCGGCGGCAACCTGCCAGTCCGCGGCCTCGAGCGCACGAAGGACGACCCCTGCCTGAAATCGGCGTGTCTCCTCCTGAAACGTGAGCTGGGGGCGCGCGGGCGGGCTCGCCCCGGTGGCATCAGGGAATACGTGCGTCGCCTCGATGGATCTCGATCCATCCGCGGCCGCATGAATCGCGGCGGTCTCGATCGCGTTCGCGAGCTGCCGTATGTTTCCCGGCCACTCCGCGGCCTCGATGGCGCGAAGAGCGCCGGGCGAAAATACCAGTTGAGGGAGTCGGTGCGACTGTTCGGCGCGTTTGCAGAGATGGATGGCCAGGGGAACGATGTCTTCGCTGCGTTCGGCCAGCGTCGGCATGCGGATCCGAAGAACCTGGAGGCGGAAGAAAAGATCGTTTCGAAAGCGCTTGTCGCGGACCGCTTCCTCGAGGTCCACGTTGGTGGCCGCGATGATGCGCACGTCGGCGGTCACCGACGTGGCGGATCCCAGGGGATAGTATTCACGCGTGTTCAGGAACGTCAGCAACTTGGCCTGCGCTGCCGCGGAAAGCTCGCCGATTTCGTCGAGGAAGAGCGTGCCGCCTTTGGCCGCGCCGACCTTGCCCTCAGTGCGTCGATTGGCGGTCGAGTGGGCCCCCGGCACCGCGCCGAATAGCTCGCTCTCGACGAGGGTGTCCTGAAGCGCGGCGCAGTTCAGCTCGACGAATGGACGGCCGCGCCGTTGCCCATTCTCGTGGATCGCGCGGGCAAGCTGCGTCTTGCCGGTTCCCGTTTCGCCCGTGAGAAGTACCGCGACGTCGAGTGGCGCCACGAGCTCGACCTCGCGCAGCACCGCGGCCAGAGCGGTGCTCGTGCCGATGATGTCGTCGAGATTGAGCCGCTTGCGAAAGGCGGCCACGTGGTCGGCCTGCTGCCGTCGGGAGCGCATGAACAGGCTCTCGACGAGAGGCGCGAGATGCCTTGCGCAGATTCGCGCGCGATCGATCTCTCCTTCGGAGAAGGACCCTCCGGCACGACGGCCTTGAATGTAGAGGACTCCGACGGGGGTCTTCCGGACGATGGGTACGCAGAGCACCGCCCCGATCTTCGAAGCCTGCACACTTGGCCGGTCCCGGAAGCGGGGATCGAGAATCGCCGAGGGGCACGCGATCACTTCTCCCAGCGCCATGGCCTCGGCGATGATGCCACGCGAAACGATCGTCCGAATCAGCTCGACTTGGTCCTCCGTGCAGCCCGCCGCTCGCCACGACGTCGGACCCTCGTCCGGATCGGACACTTCGAGGTATCCTTGCTCGGCGCCGAGTACGCGGACGATGAGGCCGAGAGCTTCTTCGACGAATGCGCCCGGATCCTCGCGATCGCTCAGGCCGAGCAGGCCGAGGTAGAGATCGCGCTCGAGGCGGAGGCGATCGACGTCGTTTGCGGCTGGATCGACGAACGAAGACAGCGACACGGCACCGCGAGGTTACAT
Source organism: Myxococcota bacterium (assembly GCA_030776305.1). Lineage (GTDB taxonomy): Bacteria > Myxococcota_A > Polyangia > Polyangiales > Polyangiaceae > Palsa-1150. The sequence continues at coordinate 770 of JALYHX010000883.1, read as the reverse complement.
CGAAAACGGTTTCAAGGGACGAGAAGCCACCAGGGTCGGACGCGTTCCATGGCGTCAGGGGTGCACCTCGAATGGGCGATCCACTACGGGACAGTGGACCTCCGGCGTGATGCGCATCCCCATGAGGCGGGATGGACTCGACCAAAGAATCGTCTCGAGTGCCTCATTGCCGATCGCGACGCGTTGAGCGAAAAGCTCGTCGACGATGTCCGGTCCGTGATCCAAGTGGGGGAAGTCCGTGCCGAACACCATTCGCGAAGGTCCAATTTCAGCAGCTACCTGGGTAAGCATTGCCTCGCCGGGCTCGATGGCAATCCAGCACTGACGCTGAAAGTATTCCGATGGTGGTCGCGCGATTCGGCCTCTCACCTCGGCGCTGAGCTGCGCGTATTCGACGCGATCGAGCCGCCATAACCAGTAAGGTAACCACCCGCATCCCGACTCGAGAAAACCGATCCTGAGAGAGGGGTGTCGTTCGAGGACTCCTCCTTCCAGAAGCGCCAGGAACGCCATCATCATCTCCATCGGGTGCGAGCACGCATGCTGCGCGAAATGGCTGGCGAAGCGATCGGCTCCGGCCGTCGGAACGCGCGTGTGGGTGCCCTCGTGAAAAAGGACGGTGATGGAGTGGTGGTCGCATGCGGCAAAGAAACGCGAATAAGCGGGATCGCCGAGGGTGCGGCCTTGCACCGGGTTCGGGCGAAGAACGACGGAAGTCATCCCCTCGCGCAGCGCTTCCTCGAGGTCTGCCACCATCGAAGCGGGATCGT
>JALYHX010000882.1 GCA_030776305.1 Myxococcota bacterium | reverse complement strand
CTCACATCGACGCTGACGTCGAGGCCCGCATCGACGCTGACGTCGAGGCCCGCATCGACGCTGACGTCGAGGCCCGCATCGACGCTCCGATCCCCGGTAGCATCGGGGATCACGTCGGCGACTCCATCAGCGGTCGCGTCGGTATTCGTGTCATTCCGCACGTCGCCCAGCGCATCGGTCGCGGACTCGGTGCGCCCATCCGCAATGGCGTCGGTCGCGGCATCGGCCTCGACGCTCGAATCCGTTTCCGCATCACTGCCGGCATCGACACCGAACTCGACCACCTGGGTTCCACAAGCGGACATGCAAGAGAAAAGAACCACTAGGGCACCGATACTCAGACGACTCATTGGGCACTCCCTGCGTTCAAGATGACGAAGTGGACGACGAATTCGACGCGGCGATTGTTCTCGCGACCCGCGACGGTGGTGTTGGTATCGATCGGGACAGACGAGCTGAATCCCTTCGAGACGAGGCGGTCCCTCGCGATGCCGTGCGCTGCCAGATAGTCGAGCACTGCAAGCGCACGCTTCTCGGAGAGCGTCTGATTGTGATCATCCGTTCCGGTGGAATCGGCGTGGCCCTCGACCTGGACGCGGAACCCCTTGTTGTCTTTGAGCGCCTGGACGACCTCGTCGAGCACAGGGAAGGAGGCTTCCTCGAGCCTGGCCTGGTCCCATGCGAAGTAGAGCTTCTCTTTCAGCTCGAGCTTGTCCGGATGGACGACGATCTTGTCGTATTTGGGGCAGCCATAGTTGTCGGCCGTGCCCACCACCTCCGGACAGCGATCGACGCTGTCGGGGATTCCGTCATTGTCGCGGTCGGGGCACGAGGGAACGTCCTTGGTCACGACGATCTCTCCGGCGGCCGCCGGCGCCTCCAAAGGAGGCGGCTCGCGCTCAATGCCCGATCCGAACTCGAGGCTGACGCCGATGGTAAGAATGTTGGCATCGGTGTTGTCGAAGCCTGCCCGGTTGCCCTGAAAGACGTGCTCGTAGCGAACGAACGGCCCGATCCAAAAGGTGCGGTACCGCCCGACGGGAACCGAGAGTCCCAACGCGGCGTCGAGGCCGAATCGATCGAGATCACCCGTGCGGATGTAGAGAAGGTCTCCATCGACCCATGGGGATATGCCTCCGTAGCTCTCGGCGTCGTGCGGGCGCTTGAAGCGCGGACCTGCACCAAGCCCCCACACGACGCCGGACTCTGCTCCTTCCGCCGACGCGGGCAAGTAAACGAACGAAGCACTCGGACCGATATCGAGCCACGGCGTGAGGCCGAAGAGCGCCTTGAGTGACTGCCCGCCGCCCACGCCGAAGACCTCCGACTGAGGGGCGTTGAGTGGAATCGCGACGCCAGGTTCCAGCTTGACGCTGATGTCCGTCGCGCCCGCCGTGCTCGGAAGGGCCAATACGCTCAACGCGATTGTGAGAGAAAGAACAGGAGTCTTTCTCTCACAATTCGCAGTAAGTAATCTTCGAATCATTGCGGACTCCTGTGGGTTGGCGAACGCCCCAAGCAGGTTCCGGGCCGCATCCAAGACTGAGAACGTCGAGTGCCACTCCGCACTCGCGGCATTCGTACGGTAGAGCCCTCGTCTCCGCCGGCGCCAAGGTAGCGGTATGTGTTTTTCGAGCCCGCAGGTAACGCGCAATCTGCAAAAGAACGTGCAAATTACCTCTTTGCGGAATCGTGCTAAGCGCCGGCCGCGGCCCCCGGCTTTCTTGCCACCCATGCCAGCAGACGCTCCGGAGTCCACGTGTTCGCGATGCGGTCCGGCTCGATCCAGGCGCGCTGGGCATTCAACGCCGCATAGCGCACGCGCTCGAGTTCGTCGGCGTGGTGCGCATCGCTCGTGATGACGAAGGTCACCGGGTGTGACCGAGCGCGCCGGAGGGCCTCGACGGACATGTCCAGCCGCGGCAGGCCCCCGTTCACTTCGAGGGCAGTCCCGGTTTGCTCGGCCGCGGTGAGGATTTCATCGAGATCGAGATCGATCGGAGGTCGGCCGCCAATCATTCGCGCCGACAGATGTCCGATCATCCGGACCGCCGGATCCTGCATCGCCGTCACGATCCGCTTGGTCTGGGACGCGCGATCGAGGGAAAAATGATCGTGCACGGATGCGAGGCACCAATCGAATGCTCTGCGAAAGTCGAGGTCATAGTCGAGCTCGCCGTTGGGGCCGATGTTGAGCTCTACACCGTGCAAGAGTGCCATCGAATCCCCGAGCTCTCGTCGCAGCGCCTTGATCTTTGCGCGCTGTTCGAGCAGGGGGTCCCGACCGACGCCCGAGAGCGTGCCCTCGGCGTGATCGGTGATCGCGAGGACACGGTAGCCCCGCGCTTTTGCCGCCAGGGCGACCTCCTCGATCGTCGACCGTCCATCTCCGGAGACGGTGGTGTGCACATGAAAGTCGCCGATGATCGCGCCGATCGGCCGCGGCAACTCGCCCCTCTCGGCTGCCTCGATCTCGCCGCAATCCTCGCGCAAGACCGGCGCGATCCACGGCAGCCCCAGTGCCTCGTAGATCTGCTCCTCTGTCTCGCTGGCGATGACTTTCGCCCCTTCGATTTCGGAGAGCGCGTACTCATTGAGCGTCCAGCCGCGCGAAAGCGCGCGCTGTCGCAGCTTGATGTTGTGGCCCTTCGAACCAGTGAAATAGAGGCGCGCGGCGCCCAGCTGATGGGTCGCGACGACCCGCACGTCGATCTGCGTGCCACGCCGCGTGACCACGCTCGTCTTGGCATCTCCGCGGACGATCACGCGATCGACGACGCTCATGGATACGAGCGCCTGCATGACGGTTGCGGCATCGCTGGCGGCGACGAGCAGGTCGATGTCCCCAATCGTCTCGCAGAACCGGCGCAATGACCCGCAATACGAAGCATGCGCGACGCCGGGTACCTCCAGCAGGCGCGCGACGATTCGTTCCGCGAGCGGCAGCGCGACCGAAATGGGGGTCCGGTCGAGCGCCCCCTGCTCGGCGAGCCGTGCGAGCGCCTGCGCGATCTTCTCCTCGGACTTGAGCCCGAAGCCCTTGAGCTCGCGTAGCTTTCGATCCTCGAGCGCCTTGCGCAGGTCGCCGACCGATTGCACGCCGAGCTCGATGCGAAGACGGTTCACGGCCTTCGGACCGAGCCCCTGGATACGCATAAGCGCGACGACGCCGGGTGGGTGCTTCTGCCGCAGCCCTTCCAGCTTTTCGACCCTCCCGCTCTCGAGCAGCTCGCGGATCTTCGCCGCGGTGCTCTTGCCGATCCCGGTGATCTTCAGCAGGTCCTTCACCGTGAGCTTGCCGAGGTCCGTCGCCTGTGCGGCGATTGCGTCGGCGGCGCTTTCGTAGGCCCGCACCCGAAATGACTGCGGATCGCCCTCGTCGAGCGTCGTCAGCTCGGCGAGCTCCCGGAGCATGTCGAGGACATCTTGCTTCGTATCGGACACGGACTCCGATGTAGCCTGAGGTGCCGTGGCCACGAAAGAGGCAGCCGAGATTCTTTCGATCGATGGGCGGGAGGTGGCCATCACCAACCCCCAGAAGCCTTATTTTTCGAAGGAAACCAGGCTGTCGAAGCTCGACATCGTTCGCTACTACTTGTCCGTCGCCGATGGCGCGTTGCTCGGGATTCGCGATCGTCCCATCGTCCTCAAGCGCTTCGTCGACGGGGCCGAGGGGGAAGCATTTTACCAAAAGCGCGCACCGGACAAGCGACCCGCGTGGCTGCGGACGATAACCCTCGCGTTCCCATCCGGACGCACCGCCGAAGAAATCGTCGTGGACGACGCCGCAGGGCTCGCCTGGATCGTCAACCTGGGATGCATCGAGCTCCATCCGCATCCGATCCGCGCCGGCGATCTCGAACATCCGAACGAGCTTCGCGTCGACCTCGATCCGGGCCCAGGTGTCGCGTGGGGGGACGTTCGGCGCGTCGCCCTGGAGGTCAAAGCGCTGCTCGAGGAGCTTGGGCTTCGCGCTTGGCCCAAGACCAGCGGATCGCGCGGCATGCACGTGATCGCTCGGCTCGAATCGCGCTGGACGTTCACTGAAGTGCGCCGCGCGGCGCTCGCACTTTCGCGCGAGATCGAGCGCCGTGCGCCGCTCCTCGCGACGTCGAAGTGGTGGAAGGAGGAACGCCGGGGCGTCTTTCTCGACTACAACCAAAACGCGAAGGACCGCACGACGTGCTCGGCCTACTCGGTGCGCCCGCTTCCTGACGCGCGGGTGTCGGCGCCGCTCTCCTGGGACGAGGTGAGCGACTGCGACGCGGCGGACTTTACGGTGCTGACGATGCCGAAGCGATTCGAGACGATCGGCGACCCGCATGCAGGAATCGACCTGGCGGCCGGTTCTCTCGAAGGACTCCTCGAGCTGGCGGCGCGCGACGAGGCATCCGGTTTGGGGGACGGGCCCTGGCCACCGCACTTTCGCAAGATGGACGGCGAGGCGCCGCGCGTCGCGCCGTCGCGCGCGAAAGGACGCGCGAAGACCGTGCGCACGAAGATGCCCCTCGTCGTCGTTGCGAACTCGCCGAACAAAGGCGCCGCGCTCGCCGGTCTCGAGCGGTGGAAGTCACGACACGCGGAGGCCGCCAAGCACCTCGCCGTGGACGATGTCCTGGTCGACGCGATGCGCGGCCGCTCATCCACGTGGACGCGAATCCGCGTCAATTTGCGCCACGTGCCGGACGGCGAGCGTCCTCCTCAGGAGACGCCGGACCCCGACGACGACCCGACGCGCGAATGGCGAAGCAAGCGCGGGGCTCACAGCGACGAGAGATGATTCCGCTGGAATGAACTCGAAGTGCCGAGAGAGCTTCAACTCGTCGCGAAGATCGCGGCCAATTCGTGTGGCGCAACGACTTCGAGCTGGGCGAACGTGCAATCAGCGGGCTTCTTGTCGATGCGCCACCTCCGAAACTGCGCCGTGTGACGGAATCGGGTGCCCTGCATGTGATCGTACGCGACTTCGACGACGAGCTCGGGACGCAAAGGCTCCCACGAGAGGTCCTTTCCTTGGCTCCAGCGGCTCTTGCCTCCGGGCATGCGCTGTCCGTCAGCATCGGCTGCGTTGCCAGCCCAGGCTCTCCAAGGGTGGGACTCGAGCGCCTCGGTGCGGTAGGGCGCCAGGTACGTAGCGAGCTCCTTGCGCTTTGCCGTCGTGAAGCTCGCCGAGACGCCGACGTGTTGCAGCGCGCCCGCATCGTTGAACAGCCCGAGGAGAAGCGAGCCCACCGCGGTCCCGTGACCTCCCTTGTGCCAGCGGAACCCGGCGACGACGCAATCGCATTCGCGCTCGTGCTTCACCTTGAACATCACCCGCTTGTTCGGCTCGTATTCGCCCGAGGCGGGCTTCGCCATGACACCGTCGAGCCCCGCGCCCTCGAAGCGCCGGAACCAGTCCAGTGCCACGCTCCGATCCGTCGTCGCGGGCGTCACGTGAAGCGGCGACTTCGTGTGCGCGAGCGCGGCTTCGAGGGCCCTGCGTCGGTCGCGGAATGGCGTCGAGACGAGATCGCGGTCCCCGGTCGAGAGCAGGTCCCAGAAGACGACCGATGCTGGCATCTCGCGGGCCAGCAGTTCGACGCGTGAGGCGGCAGGATGAATGCGGAGTTGGAGCGCTTCGAAGTCGAGAGCGCCTCCTCTCGCCACCACGAGCTCGCCGTCGAGTACGCAGCGCTGCGGGAGCCGTGTCTTGAGCGGCCCGGCGAGCTCGGGAAAGTACCGGTCGAGAGATTTTTGATCGCGGCTTTGCAGCAAAAGCTCGTCACCGTCCCGGAAGATGAGCACACGGAAGCCATCCCATTTCGGCTCGAATATCCACCCCTCACCCTCGGGCAGTTCGGCGACGCGCTTGGAGAGCATCGGCAGCACGGGGGGATTGCGCGGCAGATTCACGGCTGTGAGTCTACACACCTTCGGCTTATGCCGTGATCGCCTTGGCCTCGATCACATGAGTCGATCGCCCGATGGCATCGATCCCCGGCCCGCCGCGCTCGCCCGCAACCATGTGCGTCGCCGCTTTCATGCCCATCTGCATCGCGGCGTCCATGAACACATAACGAAAGAGCCCCTGCCGACCCGCCGTGTGCACGTTTGCGAATCGCGCCACTTCGGCAAGAAGCGTTTGCCGGTCGCGCTCATAGCCCAGGTGATAGACCGGGTAACCGTGGGGGATCCTGACGACGAACGACGAGATCACGTCGTCGACGCGGAACCCGAGCGACCTAAGCTCCTGGCGCATCCGCGCGCCGAGATCGCCATCGCTCGACATCCACGTCGCATCGCCGACGTCGCATGGGACTTCGAGCATGAGGGAAGTCCGGCCTTCCGGGGCCATCCATCGGCTCCGCCGTTTCGGCTCTTGAATGCGCGACATCGTCGACGCGCCGCTCGCGACGTACATCCACGTGTTCTCCGAAAAATCACGCCGCTCGAGGATCAGATTCACGAAGACGAGCGCACGAAAGCGCAACCGCCGACTTGCGGTCTCGACTTCGCCCGCGGAATCCGGGCGCAGCATGCTGGCGATCTGGGGCAGGGGAAGCGTCGACAGGAGCTGTCCCACCGGGATCTGCTCGGCGCCCAGTGGCCCGTCGACCAAGACCGCATCGACGCGCCGGCCGCTCGTCCCGAGGCCCACGACGCGCGTAGCCACGCGGACCTCTCCGCCACGGGCGCGAACGTCGGCCGCGATCGCGCGGTAGAGTTGCCCCATGCCGAAACGCGGATAGCGATAGCGGCGCGCGTACGTTCGCACGGGCGTGCGTCGCAGGCCCAAAAGACGCAGTGCAACGTCGCCCAAGTCGAGGAGTGAAATGCGCTCGCGTGCCCAGTCCGCCGAGATGAGGCTCGGGTGGATGCCCCAAAGCTTCCGCGTGTACGGGCCGAAGAACGTGTCGTAGAGGGGGCGACCGAAGCGGGCGACGACCCAGTCCTCGAAGCTGTGCTCTTCGCGGGGCCAGCGACGTGCCTGTACCCGAGCCAAGGTCCAACCCGCGAGAGCACGCACATTCTCGCGCACGCCGAGATTGCGAAAGAGGTCGACTGTCTCGAGAGGGTACCGAAACTGCCGACCCGCGTGCAGGACGACGCTGCGT
>JALYHX010000881.1 GCA_030776305.1 Myxococcota bacterium | reverse complement strand
CTGACACGCACCGGCGACGCACACATTGGTCCTCGTGTCGCAGCACGCCCCTGCGCACGTGTTTCCGGCGCAGCAGGGGCTGCCAGCTATCCCGCATTGGTTGCATATCCCCGCGACGCATTGCTGTCCGAGCATGCACGCATTCCCAGCGCAGCACGCCTGACCCTGGCCGCCGCAGCCACCGCAACTGCCGCCGAAACAGGTTCGACCGTTGGAACAGATGCCCGCGCGCGCGACGCAACCAGTCGTGTCGCAGCACCCCCCGCCATTGCAGACATTGCCAGCGCAGCACGCAAAACCCGACGCGCCACACGCCTGGCATGACCCGGCGGAGCAGACGCTTCCAGGAGCGGAGCACGCGAGGCCGCCGCTCACACACGTGAGACCCACCGGGTCACAACATCCGCCCGCGCTGCACGGCGAGGCCGAAGCGCAGCACACTTCCCCCGACCCTCCGCACGACGGAGCCTCGGGCGGAGCATCCACCGGCGCGTCGACCGCAGCGTCGACCGCGGCGTCAGATGCCGTGTCGGGTCCCACGTCGGTTGCGACGTCGGCGGTCGCGTCCATGGGCGAGTCTGGAGCGGAGTCCAGCGCATCGGCTGATGAATCGGCTGGCGCGTCGTTCGGTGCGTCCTGTCTCGAATCAGCAGCCCGGTCGGCGGGTGCATCCGCGGAGTCCGCGGCGTCGGCGGCGTCTCGTAGAGTCGAGTCCCCCGGAGTGTCTTGCGCCACGTCCATGGAGGCATCGGCCGACATCGCATCGTTCTTCGATCCGGTGTCGGTCGCGTCATGAGCCGAGGCGTCGCCTCCGCTCGATTCGGGCACGGTCCCGTCGGTTTGCGGTCCTCCGCTGTCGAGGTCGTACGCTTGATCGAAAACGCTGAAGTCGTTCGTGCAAGCGGCAACCATAATAGCCCACGCCACAGCCGTCGCGACGATCAGATGCCGCCGTTTGGACGCGAGCACTGACCCGCGGTCTCGTCGCGACTTCATAATGCGCCTCGCACGGCGAGGTACCCAGGGCCGACGATGATTGCCGTGGCCGCGGTCGGCGTGTTGCCAGAGGTGCTCAAGAAGAACATCGTCGTGCCGGCGGCGAGGCCGACCAGGCCAACGCCGAGACCCACGTTCGCAATCGTTTGCTCCAGGCTGCCTCGATCGATCTCGCTTCGCTTGCTGGGCGGACATCCTCTCGGACACGCGTTCTTCAGGTCGTCGTACGTCGAGTTCGAGAGGAGGCCCAACACCGTGAATGTGGCGAGTCCGGCGACGCCAATGGCCCCCGCGACATACGCATACGGTCGAAGGTTCCTGCGGTTCGATGGCGAAACTGCCGGTTGCGGGGGCGTGCGATCACTCGTGTCCGTCTTGTCATCGTCGGACGCTTCGACCTCGGCCTTCGCGATCGGCGAAGGCTCGGCGTCGAGAGTGACCGGCGCGGTCTGACCGATGGCCGCGGTCACGCTCCGTCGGGCGAGTTCGACCCCGGCGCCGTTCGTCAAGACGACGTCTACGCTGCCGGGGGCGACGACCAGTGGGCCGGCCCAATCGTCGGACGGCACGATATGCCCGCCGACGTTGAGCGTCACATCCACAGGCGCGTGCGTCACGGTGACCTCGATGAACGCGAGCTTTCGCGCGAGCTCTTCGCGTTCACTCGTGGCTGCCTCGGCGGTCTTCGCATACCGCTCCTCTTTCGGCGCCAGACGTGTCGCGGTCTCGGCGGCGCGCCAGTACTCGGCCCACGCGTCGCCGAGGTGGTCCGAGTCGCGCAACGCGCGTGCAAGCTCGAGGCGCGCGTTGGGACTGTCGACGATTTGCAGCGAGGCGCGAAGCTCGGCGACTGCCTTGTCCAGGTTCCTGGACTCGAGCGCCCGCTTTCCGACCATGAAGTGGTCCGTCGCGTCCTTTTTCTGAGCGGGAGTCGCGTCGAAGGGCGAAACGCCCGCCGCATGCCCGACTGACGGGACGAGGATGGCACAAGCGAGAACACACGGAGCCAACACCGATCGAACAAAGCAGTCGAAGTCAAACATGTGCTCCGCCGAGACTATAGCGAGTTGGGGTCGAACCGGGAACTGGGTGGCTTGGGGCGCGACAGGGGCGAAGCCGAGATCTTCGGGAGCGGCGCGGCGGAGGAAGACTCCATTGGTGTCGGCGCGGACTCCACCGCGGGTGCGATCGTCGTCGGAGACGGGGCGGGCACGAGGGCGGAGGAAGGTTCCGCCGCGGGCGGTGCGGGAACGGCCAGAGGCGCTTCCGGTCGGACAGCCTGCACCGC
>JALYHX010000880.1 GCA_030776305.1 Myxococcota bacterium | reverse complement strand
CAGACCGGCCGCCTCCGCCGATAGCGATCGCTGCTCCACGAGCTCACTGGCGTCCTTCGACGCGACCGCGGCTGGATAATCGGCCCCAAGATATTGAAGAATCGCGACCAGGTGCTGCGCGTCACTGTGCACGGCCGACTCCGGCGCCTCCGTACGAGGGCCACGGAGCGCAAGCCCCAGCGTGCCGACTAGGGCAACGATCAGCGCCATGAGCGGCAGATGTCTGATGTTGAAAATCGTTTTCAAGTAGCCCTGGAGTATGGGCCAACACGGGTGCCTTCGCAAGCCGGTGCCAAAGGAAGTACGCGCACCTACGTCGACCGGCCGCGGGCCCCATCGCCGCGGACTCCCGGGGTCCCCGAAAGTGTTAGCTTTTGGACATGAGCGAACACGTGTTCCAGCGATGGCATCCGAGAAGCGTGTTCAATGCATCGAGGGCGTCTCGCGGGCTCCGGTCGGCGCAGGTGATCTGAGGATGTCGACTCGCACGCTGGCGCTTTTCATGCGCGCCATCGACAATCAATATCAGTCTCTCCAGAAAGCGACCTTTTACGCGCGCGCGCACCTCTATGGGTTCTCGGTCGTGGAATACGACGCGGGAAACAATGCAGAGTCACAAGGCCAGCAGATCCGCGAGTGCCTTAAGGCCCCGGAGAAGACTCGGCCCAAGGGGCTGTTCGTGAACCCCGTGCACGAGGTGTCGCTGCTTCCGGCGGCGCGGGAAGCCGCGCGATTGGGCATCGCGTGGGTGACCCTCAACAGATCCTCCGACTACGTCACCGACCTTCGCCGCGAGTATCCGCGCGTGCCCTTCTTTTGCGTGGATCCTGATCAACGACAAGTTGGACGCATCCAGGGGCAGCAGTTCCGTCTTCTTCTGCCCCGGGGTGGAGATTTGTTCTACATCGGTGGCCCGGCATCGACCTCGTCCGCCCGTTTGCGGCTTGCTGGCGTCGAAATTGAACTCGCGGCATCGTCGATCCGCATGGTCGGCGGCGGCGGCGACTGGTCGGTCGAAAGCGGCTTTCAAGCGACGAAAGGCTGGCTGCAGGGCAATCGTCGTTACAATTGGGCCGAGTGCATCGTCGGCGCCCAAAACGACAGCATGGCCATGGGCGCCCACAATGCGCTGCTCGAAGAGGCTACCGAAAGAAAGCGACCGGAGCTGATGGCCATACGCATCACCGGATGCGATGGCTTGCCCGGATATGGACAGCGGTTTGTCCACGAGAAGGTCCTGACGTCCACGGTCGTGATTCCGCCGACAACCGGCATGGCCGTCGACAGGATCGCGCTGGCGCTCGACAGCGGTCAGCCCCCGGCCACTGATGTCTCCATGGACGTCAGGTCGTTCCCCGCCCTCGAGACCCTCGGAACCAGTACCGCAGAACCAGCTCACCCAATGGCCCCTTCCAGACAGAGGCAGGGGCGCACGAATGCACCTACGCGCGGGCGCACTGTGAAGCCACGTCCCCGGGGAGCGTAAGGGGCGGTGAGAGCGCCTATGCCCGCACCGGCGGCGCGATCTTGGCCGAAGTAGACGACGAAAGCCGTGCGGGAAAGCCCAGGAGTCGACCTTTCAGCCAGTCCAGGAAGAACGCAACCGCGAGCGCCGGCAACGACAGGCACAGAGAGAGCGCAATCATTCGACGCCTTCTTCTTAGCATGCGCTTGGGAAGTACGCCGTAAGCACAAGTCTTCGATGCCGCAGGAAATTAAGGGCTGTTGGCCCGCGCTCAGGCGGGGGAGCCGGCAAACGCCGTCCGCAGTCGCTTGTAGAGATCCCTGTAGAGGGCGATTCGTGGACGGTACTGTTCGCGAAGAGAATCGTCGGGCTCGACGCGGCTTCTGATTGGCGGCGCAGCGCACACGCTATGAACGGGCTCGCCAGTCACGGCGATACGCGCGAGCCGTGCCGCACCGAACGCGGGGCCCAGCTCCGCACGCTCTCGTACGAGCATCGTCTCGCCGAGCACGCTGGCGAGGATGCGTGTCCAGAGAGCACTGCGTGAACCGCCGCCGATGACTGTGATTTCCTGCGGGGCCCCTCCCGCCTGACGGAGGGCATCGATTCCGTCCGCAAACCCGAAGGCCACTCCCTCGAGAACGGCGCGCGTCAGATCCGCTCGTGTCGTATCGTGGGTGAGTCCGAAGAAGACCCCCTGGGCACGGGGATCGTTGTGCGGCGTACGTTCGCCGGAAAGATACGGCAGGAACACCACCGAGCTCGGTCTTGTGCCGCCCCCTTCGACTTCGGCAACGAGGGCGCCTTCGCTCCGGGCACCGGTGGTCGAGGCGAGCCAAGACAGCGAGCTTGCAGCGCTCAGCATCACCGACATCTGATGCCAGGTCTGCGGAATGCAGTGGCAAAAGGCATGCACCCCGTGGTCAGGGCTGGGGGAAAAGGTCTCGGTGACGAGGAAGACGACGCCGGATGTCCCCAACGACAGTAACGCTTGCCCTGCTCGGATCACTCCGACCCCGACAGCGCCCGCAGCGTTGTCGCCCCCGCCCGCGGCGATGACTGGGGCCGTCGAGAATCCCCATTCCGCAGCGAGCTCACGTCGGAGCGTGGATGTCGGCTGCGAGCCCTCGAAGACCTGCGGCATTGCCGTGGACGACATCCGACATGCGGCCAGCATCTGTTCGGACCATTGCCGACGGCGGACATCGAGCCACATCGTCCCGGATGCGTCGGACGCATCGCTCGCCAGTTCGCCTGAAAGCTCGAGCCTCAGCCAGTCCTTGGGAAGGAGAACATGCGCGACTTGCGAAAACACGTCCGGTTCGTGGCGAGCCACCCACAGTAGTTTCGGAGCCGTGAATCCGGGCATCGCCGCGTTTCCGGTGATTTCGCGCGATTGCGGTTCGCGGGCTTCAAGCTCGATGCACTCGTCGTAACTGCGACCATCGTTCCAAAGGATCGCGGGTCGGAGAACCCGCAGTCTTGCGTCGAGCAGGGTGGCCCCGTGCATCTGTCCCGAGAGTCCGATTCCTCGTACCGCGGAGAACGCGGCGCCCGAACTGGCTCGCAATTGCGCAAAGGCGTCCAACATGGCTTTCCACCAGTGTGCCGGCGACTGCTCCGACCAAAGC
>JALYHX010000879.1 GCA_030776305.1 Myxococcota bacterium | reverse complement strand
GAAGAGGCTGCCTCGTCGGTCGCGGGCATGCGACATCCCACGCGGTCGCATGAGCAGTACCCATTCGGCGTGATTGGCTGCTCGTTGCGAAAACGCCCGACCCGATCCCCGATCAGGCTTCTTCCTTCGCATTGAACCCCGGATGCCGGAGGGCTCCCGCCCGGAAGCGCCGCCCGCGACGCGGAGATGCGCCCCGATCGTACCCGGAAGCGCGACAGGTTAGCCGTTGTCGGTGGCCCGGATGCTGTACGTTGCGAAAGATGCTGTATCGTAGGAAAAAGCAATTGAAGACGCTGCTGCTCGCGGGGGCGATGATGTTCAGCGTGTCGTTACGAACGGTGCCAGCGCGCGCGTACACGATTTCGAACATTCTCTCGAGAGGTTGTCACGAGAACATCACGTCGGACGCTCTGCGCGCCGTACGTGCGCAGCAGCTTGCCGGCGCGGGTTTAATTCAGGCTGACGCAAACGAACAGGCCCTCATCGACGACCTTCAGTTCACGCCGGATGCCGACATGAATGATCTCGGCGCGGTCACCTTGCTGCTCGGCGTACGGGACAATGACCTCAAGGGTCGCGGCTCCCAGGATCTGAGCCAGCTCGCCGAGGTTCACGGCGATCCCGCTGGGCAGGATGAGCATTGCCTGCGCGCGAACGACCAAAAAGAGCCGGGCGGTTCGGCTGCAGCCGTCGCCAACTGTCGCGCATTCATTCATAGTCGCGTGATCGAGGCCCTGGCGGGTCTCGACGCGTCGGGCAATCCCGACAAAGCGAAGCGAACGACACTTGGCGTCCACTTGGCGCTGCGAGGGTACGTGAACGCGTCCCTTCCCACGTATTACGTCCGAATGGGCCAGGCGATTCACGCGATCGAGGACAGCTTTACTCACACGTACCGGACAGCAGATGAGCGCCAGATCACTGTTGTTCTCGATTGGATCGATGAAGTAAATGGTACCCTCGTGGAGTCCCGTGATGGCCCAGGGCACGCAACCGAACTCGATCGGTGCGATGATCCGGACGAACTCAGGAAGACGCGTCGAGTCTTGGCGACCGCCGCGTCGACGGAGATCCTTCGCGCAACGCTGGACCCTCAAAACAAAACGCCAGATGAGAAGCTCGCCGCTGCCGACGCCGTGCTGGATGCGTATCTCACGTACTCGCCCGGATGCACATTCGCTAACGACTGGTGCAACGCTCCCGAGAACCGCTACAAGAATGCGGCCGGCTGCGGTTGCACCGCGGCCCGAACGACCGAGGATCTGGGGATGGCACTGCCAGGCGCTGCGCTCGCGGGAGTCTTCGTCGCGAGACGCAGGCGGCGCCTGAGGTTGCTATCGCCAAGCAAGATCGCCCAGGCACTATTGCTGGCGACGCCGTTTTTGTTCCAAGCAGGCTCGGCCCGCGCTCAGAGCGACACGCGCGGTGGGCCGACCCAGGCCGACGCAGGGGCCAACGAGCCCGTTACTCGCACCGTCATGGTGCCGCCACGACCAGCGACTGACAGCAGTGCTGCCAAGCCAGCCACGGTGATCACGACGACCACGGTGCCCGGGGAGACGCCGACGACGCCCGGCACGACGGCAACAAAGGTCGTGACTCCTCAGACTACGACGATAACCCTGACGACGCCGACTCAACCGGACAAGCACAAGCCCCCTCCTCCGACGGTGGTACCCATCCCGGAGCCGGGACCAAGAGATGTGTCGGCCACTGCTTGGGGTGCGTTCGCCGGTGCTGCGGGCTCGATCGAGAACCCCGCGCTCGTAGCCGCGCTCGGGGTGCGGTTGAGACTCAACAGTCACTGGATCTTCGGATTGGACGGAGAATGGAATCCGTGGCTCGCGCACGGGGCGACCGTTCGAGCCGGAGTGGCGAATTTTTATGGCACGGGGATTCTTCAATTCCCCTTGGCGTATGAGAATTTCAATCTGAGATCCAGTCTCAGCCTTGGTGGATCGTATCTCCTCATGAATCTTTACGGCGCACCGAAGGGAAGTCTTGGACTCTTTGCGGACATCAGCTTTTTGGGGCTCGCTTGGAAAGTGTCGAGAACATTCTACCTCATCACCAACCCTGTGAATATCGCCATCCCGGTACCCCAGCTCAAGGGTGTTCCCTTTACCTATCCACAGTACAGATTCACCATCGGACTTGAGCTTTACCTCGGTTGACCTGGTGCCGCATTGCGGGACACCACTCGTCTTGCCGATGATTGGCAACGGGCACAGGCGGCTATCGGCGCTCGGGATTTTCCCCTGGTGTTGTTCGAGCCTGTAGGTCGTCATGAATGCGGGCCTCCGCAATTTCCGTGGCGATCGCAGCGGCCTCCTCGGCGCGAGCGCCCGCGGCAAGGTGACGGAATACACGCTCCTCACGCTCGTCACGTGTGCGTGTGGCAAGATCGTCTACCTCTTCTCCCGGCAGCTCGAAACGAAGCTCCTCGACAACCATTCGAATCGCAGCGGCAACTGGCAGCGCGAGCAACGCCCCGAGGATACCCAGTAGTTTGCCGCCCACGAGAAGCGCGATCATCACTGTTGCAGCAGGAAGCCGCAGGGCCTTCCCATAGATGCGCGGAACGATGACGCGGCTTTCGACCTCTTGATACGTCGCGAGCGCCGCAAGGACGGCCAGCGCCACCGGCAGACCGCGCGACCATGCAGCGAGCACGGCAGGCCCACATGCCAGCAGCGCGCCGACATACGGAAGGACGTCGGCGACAGCGGCGAACGCCGCCAGGGCCACCGCATTGGGCACGTGAGCCACGGTCAGGACACCGAAGGTGAAAAGGCCCATCATCACCGATGTGATCGCCTGCCCACGCATGTAACCGCCGACGATCGTTTCGAGGTTCAGCAGAATGCGCGAGAGCCGGACGTGAAACGCGCGGGGAACTAGCGCGAATAGGCCGCCACGCATGCGGTCCCGATCGATGATTAGGTAAAGAGAGAGAAAAAGGCTTGCTGCAGCGTATGCTACGATTTCGATGATTTTCGTAGAGGATGAGACGAGACCGCGGGCGAGTGTTCCCATGAGCTCGGTCGACTGAGTCCCCCGTACAGACTGCGCCAGCGGAAGCGTGAGCTTTGTCCGCTCTAGTTGGTCGGCAATCTGTGCCTGCGCTTGCGGGAGCCGCTCGACGATAGATATGAG
>JALYHX010000878.1 GCA_030776305.1 Myxococcota bacterium | reverse complement strand
GACAGGCGCAGCGCGCGGCGTCCGAGTCGTCGCCGTCGCGCCGTCCAGTCCCGCTCAAAAGGCCGGACTCAAGGCGGACGCGGACGTGATCGTTGCGGCCGACGGCCATCCCATGGACAGTGCGGATGCGCTGGCCGACGCCATCGCCAAGCACTCCCCCGGCGACGCGGTGAAGCTGCTAGTGTTTGGCAACGAGAACTTCCGCGAGGTCGCCGTCACGCTTCGGACCGGACAGTGAGGCTCTTTCGAGCCGTGCACGCGGTGGCACAATAGTCCGCACGCCCAAGCGAAGCGAGGGAGCGGACGACAAACCTCAAGGAGGACGCTGCCAACCGGACCCTCCAAACTGACAACCCGTTTGGGGGCGGGAACCAGCTTGGTTGACAGCGTGCGCACGTCCTTGCAACGATCGCCCTAGCGCCCGGGGCGCCCAACGCACGCTAGGACCGAGAAAGGGAACCTGTGGGAGGACCGCTCCGAATCGAAGTGGCCGGCGAAACGAACGTCGGCATGAAGCGCACGCACAACGAGGACAACTTCTCGATCATCGAGGAGAGTGGCCTCTACATCGTGGCGGACGGCATGGGCGGGCATGCCTCGGGCGAGATCGCCAGCAAGATGGCCGTCGAAGCACTTCGTGAATTCTTCACCGCGACGGCTGGCGACCCGGAGCGGACATGGCCGTACAAGATGGATCGCTCCAAGGGATACGAGGAGAACCGTCTCATCACCGGCATCAAGCTCGCGAATCTGCGCATCTACGAGAGCGCGCAGCGCGAGGCGCGGCAACGCGGGATGGGAACGACGATCGTCGCCCTGTTCGCGGTGGAAGACGGAGTCTACCTGGCGCACGTTGGCGACTCGCGGGTGTACCGGATGCGCGAGGGCAGGCTCGAGCAGCTCACCGAAGACCACTCGCTGCTCAACGACTACATCAAGATGAAGCGCCTGACTCCCGAGGAGATCGCAAACTTTCCCCACAAAAATGTCATCGTTCGCGCGCTCGGAATGAAGGACACGGTGAAGGTGGACACGCGACTCGAGCAACCGCGGTCCGGCGATCTTTACTTGCTCTGCTCCGATGGCCTCTCGGGGACGGTCCCCGACCTGGAAATGCTCGCGATCCTTGGCGGCTCGAACGACTTGCGAAGGGCAGCATCGCGGCTCATCGCACAGGCCAACGAAAACGGCGGAGCGGACAACATCACGGTCGTCCTCGCGCGCTGGATATAGACGCGTTCTCTTGCTCCTCCGCGCGTCCGCGTGGCGCTTCGGCGGTCCACGTTGCGTCTCCGGGGAGCTGCGCTCGTTACATCACGCCGCCTTCCCCTTCTCGATCTGCTTTCGGAGGCGGAGAACGTCATCCCGCCGATAGCAGCGGTAGCCGTTGAGCGGATGGCGATGGGGCGAGAACTTCCCCGACTTGTCCCAGCGCCTCAACGTCACCTCGGAGACCCCGAGGATCTCTGCGGTCTGCTTGATCGTGAGAACATCCGGCCCCCCCTTGGGCAGCGGCTTCTTGCTTCGCACGGCGCAAGACTAAGCAACCTTGATCACCAACGCAAGCGTGCGTAACCTCGACCTGGCCCGATGCCCCAAAAGCGTGAAGTACTCCAGCTCCTCTCCCGCGATGAACTCGTGGCTCTCGTTCAACGCTTCGAGCTTTCCGTTGCGGATCGTCGAGCCAAGGACGGCTTGGTCGAAGCCATTGCCGCTTCCAAGAAGGCCACGCTGGTCGAGGTCCTTCCCGAGCTATCGCGCGACCGCCTGAAGGAGTTGTGTCGAGCCCTGGACCTCGATGACAGCGGGAGGGAGAAGTCGGCCCTCGTGGAGCGGCTCACTGGGAGCAAAGCTGCCGAGCCCGCACCTCCCTCGAAGAAGAACGGGGCAAACGGAGCCTCCAGCAAGGCCGAGCCGGTTGAAGTCATCCCAGGCGTGAAGCTGACGGTGGGCCATCTGCAAGATGAACATGCTGCTGCATGGTCTCTCGGACGCTCGAATTGAGAAGGGCGACACCATCCGTGACCCGAAGCTGAAGACGGGTGGGGAGCTGTCGCTGTTCGATAGGGTAATCGCCAACCCGCCCTTCTCTCTCGACGAATGGGGCCGGGACATTGCGGAACAGGATCCCTACGGCCGCTTCCGCTTTGGCGTACCGCCCAAGACCAAAGGGGACCTGGCCTTCGTGCAGCACATGATCGCCACCACGAACATGAGCGGCATGGTGGGCGTGGTCATGCCGCACGGCGTTCTCTTCCGAGGGGCGGCCGAGGGCGACAAGCGGAAGCATCGAGTCTCGTTCGAGGAGGCTATGACGGCCTTTCTCGACCCCCTGGCCCGGATTTTTGACGACCCCGATCAGGCTCATGGCGAGCAGCGCTTCTTGCTCGTGGGCGTCTCGGCCACGAGCCATCTGCTGGTCGTGGTTCATGTCGAGCGCGGAGATTCCCTGCGGATCGTGAGCGCGCGCTTGGCAACGAAGCGCGAAAGATTCAACCTGGAGACGGAGAGCTAGAGTGATGCGAAAAGAGTACGAACTGAAGGGCGGGGGACCCAACCCTTACGCAAAACGGCTTGGGCCTGCGGGGCGAGCCGCCGTACTGGAGCGGTTCCTTCGGAGCCAACACTTCGTGCGCGTTGACGATGACCTCGCGGCTGACTTTCCCGACGACAAGACCGTCAACGAGACGCTCCGCCTTGCACTCAAGTTGCAAGGGGTTCTCGCCAAGCCGAAGCGCCAACAGACCAAGCCCCGCACCAAGAAGTCAGCGTAAGGCAAGGCGCATGACGCCGCCCGGCAAAGGATGGAACGAGGAAAACCTCTCCGAGAACCCGGCGGTCCAGCAGCTTTTGGCTCTCGGGTATCCATCGCTATCGACCCCACGGAAGGCGTGCTGGTCACGGCTCCCCAACCGGCTTCCGTCAGGCGCCTGGATGACATCGTGCACGCCAAGGCTTCGTGGATAATTCAGCGGCTCAAGAGGCAGAGCGACCTGCCCCCTCCTCTTGCGCAGAGAGCGTTCGTTTCGGGCGAGACTTTCCTCTACCTGGGGC
>JALYHX010000877.1 GCA_030776305.1 Myxococcota bacterium | reverse complement strand
CTCGAAGGCCGTGGGGGTCGTTTGCTCGTCGAAGAAACGCTGGTCGACGATGACGTCGCCGTCGATACGCCGGACACCGAAGCCCTTGAGCTCTTCCACCATCGACCCGAGGTCGGCCGTCGTGAGTGACGGATCGCCGTACCCCCGAATGGCGAGCGGCCCCGCGACCGCATCGCCTTCGAGCTTGCCGGTCAGCGTCGTCTCGTAGCGATGCTCGCCGTGCAGCGTCGCGAGGGCAGCGCCTGCCGTGTATAGCTTCGCGTTGGAGGCAGGATTGAGCGCGAGGTGCTCGTTCACTGCCGCGAGCATGCGCCCCGAGTCCACGTCGAGAATGGCGATCCCCACCGCGCCCCCCCGTCCGAGCACGTGGCTCGAGGCCACGGCGTGTGCAGCGGCATCGAACACCGGAAGCCGGTCGGTCGGGGCGACCGCAGGGGCCGCCGCCGCCGGCGATGGAGACGACACGGCCGGCCCCTGGGACAGGACGTCGCGCGAGAAGAGCGCCACGACGCATGGAAGTGCCAGTACCCAGCGGCGGCTGCGAGTCTCGAGGAGCATATGCACCCGAGCTTCTAGCGCGCTTACCCGCGGGTCGGAACAGCATGGGCGACTTGCCAGTGCGGCCGCGGGCCTGGTGCTCGTGGTCATGGCGGGCTGCGGTCGTTACCCGCCCAGTGGCGACGCTCGTCCTCTCGAGATGATGGTCGCCAACGACCCGGAGACCCTGGACCCTCGTTACGCGACCGATGCGGTGGGCGTCCGCGCGACGCGCCTCGTGCACGCGGGTCTCGTCAGGCTCGACCCGGACACGCTCCGGCCGCAGCCGTACGTCGCAAGGAGCTGGCGGTGGATCGACCCCTTGACGCTGGAAATCGAGCTGCGCCAAGACGTTCGCTTTCACTCGGGCGCGCCGCTTTACGCGCATGACGTGGTCCAGACACTGCGCGCGTTCGCCTCGCAAGCGGTCGGTTCGAGGCTCTCGCGAGTCGTCGAGGCGATCGCGGATGCCGCCGAAGTCGGCGACCATGCGCTGGTCGTCCGTCTCGCGGGGCCGCATGCGACGCTCTTGACCGATCTCGAGCTGCCCATCCTGCGTGCCGATCAAGCATCGTCTCCCCCCGCCCCCGACGGATCGCTCGACGGACTGGGGCCGTACACAGTCGCCCGGGTCGAGAGAGGGAGCATTCTGCTCGCGCCGGCGGACGGTGCCGTTCTGCCTCGACCTGCGCACGCCGTGTCGCTCCGAACCGTGCACGACGAAAACGCGCGCGCGCTGCGCCTCGAAGCCGGTCGCGCGGACGTGGCGCTGAATCTCGTGTCTCCGTTTCTGCTGACTGCCCTTGCCGATCAGCCGGGGCTTTCGGTCGTTTCGCGACCGGGCGCGAACCTGACGTACGCCGTCGTACAGCACGAGCGCCCGTCTCTCGGGGATCCGAGAGTGCGCCGCGCCTTGTCGTTTGCAATCGATCGGGCGACCATCGCGAGAGCCTTCTTCGACGGACATGCGCTGCCCGCCACCGGCCTGATCGCGCCCGCGAATTGGGCGCACACCGATGGTCCGGTGCTTGAGTTCGATCCATCGGTGGCGCGGTCGCTGCTCGCCGACGCGGGTGCTTCGGGGTTGCACGTGACCCTGCTGACGTCGACGGACCGTCTCCGCGTCGACGTCGCGCGATTCATCGCTCAGGAGCTGGACGATGTGCGGGTCATCGCCGACGTGGTGCCGCTCGAGCTGGGTACAATGCTCGCGCGCCTCAATGCCGGCGATTTCGACCTGGCCATCCTGATGCTTCCCGAGATGACCGAGCCGAACGTCCTGCGCCACTTCCTGCACGGGGCATTCGTCCCACCGGTCGGCGCCAATCGCGGCCTCGTTCGCGACTCCAAGCTCGACGCCTTGCTCGACGACGGGGAGCGGACGACCGACGTCGAAACGCGCCGCTCGATCTACGCGCGCGTGGAGGCCAGGCAGCTCGAGGCGATGCACCTGATTCCGCTCTGGTACGAGGACCATGTCGCGATCACCAGTGTGAGGGCGCGGGCCTTCGTACCGAGCGCCGAGGGAAGGTGGCTCTCGCTCGCGAGCGTGCGATGAGGGCGGGCGACCTTCGCAGAAGGCCGCACCACTGTGGCTTGGTCGCCGGCGACTGTCTTGAGGTGATTGCGGCCCCCCGAGCGAAACGTGCGGTCCCGCTGTAGCATCCTAAGGCCGTGCGCTACGTCTTCGTCATTGTCGGTGTTCTCGCGCTGATCGCGGTCCTCGTCGGCGTGAAGTTCGGGCAGATTTCGACCCTCATCCACATGGGCAACGCCATGCAGAAGGCCGGCCCTCCGCCCGAAGCAGTCAGCACGACACTCTCCAAGGGGGAGTCGTGGGAAGGAACGCTGTCTGCAGTCGGCAGCATCGCGCCCGCGCGCGGTGTTGCGGTCAGCAACGACGCGCCCGGCGTCGTATCACGAATTCTTTTCGAGTCCGGCGCGATGGTCAAAGAAGGAAAGATCCTCGTGGAGCTCGACACCAGCGTCGAGCGCGCCCAGCTGGCTTCTGCCCGCGCTCGAATGGATCTCGCCAGCCTGACGGCTACTCGCTCCCGAGCGCTCTTGCAGAATCAGGCGATCGCCCAAGCGACACTCGATTCGGACGAGGCGCAATTGAGGACGACGACGACGGATCTCGGAGGACTCCAGGCGCAGATCGACCGCAAAGTCGTGCGCGCTCCGTTCTCCGGTCGTCTCGGCATTCGCGCCATTAACCTCGGTCAGTACTTGAATGCCGGAACGACTGTCACAGTGCTGGAAGCCATCGATTCCGTGTACGTGGATTTCGTCCTGCCACAGCAGCGCCTCGCGGATGTGAGGGTGGGCATGCCGGTGCGCGCGACCATCGGGAGTGCGGACGGCGTTGCGCAGGATGGCACCATCGCGGCGATCGATCCGGAGGTCGATTCGACGACGCGCACCATCAAGCTCCGGGCGAGCCTCCCCAACAAAGAAGAGAAGCTTCGCCCAGGGATGTTCGCGAACGTGTCGGTCGTCCTTCCGAAGCGGGATGATCGCGTCATCGTTCCCGCCACGTCGCTGGTTCACGCCTCGTACGGCGACTCGGTGTTCGTCGTCGAAGACAAGAAGGACGACTCCGGCGGGGCCCTCCAGGGGCCGGACGGAAGACCCGCCAAGACCGCGCGGCAGCAGTTCGTCCGCGTCGGCGAGTCGCGCGGAGACTACGTGGCCATCCTCGACGGCGTAACGACCGGCCAAGAAGTGGTGAGCTCCGGCGCCTTCAAACTGCGTAACGGATCCGGCGTCGTGGTCAACAACAACGACGTGAAACTCGTGCCCCAGCTCAACGCCCACCCGGACAACCGGTAGCAAGCCATGAAGTTCACCGATCTGTTCGTGCGCCGCCCGGTGGTGGCGATCGTCGTCAATCTCGTGATCATCATTGCTGGGCTCCAGGCCATTCGCTCCCTGAACGTCCGGCAGTACCCGAAGCTGGAAAGCGCCACCGTAACGGTTCGCACGGCATACGTAGGCGCGAGCGCCGACCTCGTTCGCGGCTTCATCACGACGCCGCTCGAGCGGGCGATCGCCGCTGCGGACGGCATCGACTTCATCGAGTCGCAAAGCCAGCAGGGCCTTTCGACGATCAACGTCCGCCTCAAGCTCAACTTCAGCGCGGCCAACGCGCTTGCGGACATCAGCGCGCGCGTGAACCAAGTGCGTGCGGACCTGCCGCCCGAGGCGGAAGTCCCCGCGATCAACATCGAGCCGTCCGACGCGCAGATTGCTGCGATGTACTTGAGCTTCGGCTCGACATTGCTGGAAGACAATCAGGTGACCGACTACCTGATTCGCGTCGTTCAACCGCGGCTCTCGGCGCTGCAAGGGGTGCAGCGCGCTGATATCCTCGGGGGACGCACCTTCGCGATCCGCGCCTGGCTCAAGCCGGACCGGATGGCAGCGCTGAACGTCAGCCCGTTGCAAGTCCGACAGGCGCTCGCCGCGAACAACTATCTGGCGGCCGTCGGCCAGACGAAAGGCGCGCTCGTCCAGATCAACCTGACCGCCACGACCGACCTGAGGTCCGTCGATGAATTCAAGAAGCTCGTCATCCGCGCGCAAAACGGAGCGCTCGTACGCCTCGAGGATATCGCGGACGTCGTCTTGGGCGCGGACACCTATGACCAGGACGTCCGCCTCTCGGGGGACAAGGTGGTCTTCATGGGCGTGTGGGTTCTGCCCAATGCCAACTCGCTCGACGTCATCGAACGTGTGCGAAGGGAGATCGACGTCCTCAAGCGCGAGCTCCCGACGGGAATGCAGGCGAGCGTGGCGTTCGACTCGACGAAATATATCGACAGCGCCATCCGCGAAGTCATCAAGACGCTCACCGAAACGGTCCTCATCGTCATCGTGGTCATTTTCCTTTTCCTCGGCTCACTCCGAACCGTGCTCGTGCCGCTGGTCGCTATCCCGGTGTCGCTCGTGGGCGCTGTCTTCCTGATGCAGGCGTTCGGGTTCACCCTCAACCTATTGACGCTCCTCGCCGTGGTGCTCTCCGTGGGCCTCGTGGTCGACGACGCGATCGTCGTCGTCGAGAACGTGGAGCGAAACATCCGCGAAGGCAAAACACCGCTGGAAGCGTCGCTCGTCGGCGCTCGCGAGCTCGTCGGCCCCATCGTGGCGATGACCATCACGCTCGCCGCGGTTTACGTTCCCATCGGCTTCCAGGGAGGGTTAACGGGCGCATTGTTCCGTGAGTTCGCGTTCACCCTCGCGGGCGCGGTGTTCATCTCGGGTGTCGTCGCGCTCACCCTATCGCCGATGATGTCGTCGAAGCTTCTCAGGTCGGATCGCGGGCACGGCTGGCTTCAGAGCAAGATCGATTCCGGCTTCGAGCGATTGAAAGCTCTCTACGGCCGCGCGCTCGGCGCGACCCTATCCACGCGCCCCGCGGTCTACGGCGTCTGGATCACGCTCATGCTTCTGGTCGTCCCGATGTACATGTTTTCCCCGAACGAGCTTGCCCCGAACGAAGATCAAGGCGCGATCTTCAGCGCAATCGACGTTCCGGCGAACGCCACCCTCGAACAGCTCACGCCGTACACGGAACAAGTGA
>JALYHX010000876.1 GCA_030776305.1 Myxococcota bacterium | reverse complement strand
ACCTCCACGTAATGGCGGAGCTGTGACAGGAGCTCCTTCGTGTCCTGAATCGGGTTGCCCTTGGAGAGCTGATACGCCTTGCAGAGAATCTTGCCGTTTTCGCAATCGACGAGGACGGCTTTCGAGGACGTGGATCCTCCGTCGAGACCGATAACGGCGCGGACGATCTGACCTTCGGCGAAGCGCTCGGGCTGAAACTTGGGAATCCGATAGAGCGACCGGAACTCCTCGAGCTCGAGTGGTGTCTTCGAGAGCGGCGGTCCCGCGGTTTCACCAAGGCGTGCCTTGCGGCCGGTGGTGATGTACTCGCTCAGGGGGTCGACGCTGGTAAAAACGCCGATGTGCGCCTCCTCATGGAGACCGTAAAGCACCGCACCGAGCGCCGCGTAGTATTGCGCATTGTCGGGAACGAAGATCGTCTCTTCGATCGGCCGATCTCGCGGCCATTCATAACCGCGTTCGTCCCAGGTTTGAGGGATTCGCAGTCGCCAGCACTCCTGAAGAAACGGAAGATACGTGTTCGGGCCGCCCAGCAGTAAGACGCGGTGCTTGAGCGTTCCGCCGCGCGTCAATACGCTGAGGTTCTGCAACACGATCGCATCAGCCAGTGAACACAGCACCTCGTTGGCCGGAATCCCGCTCTTGATGAGGTTGACGATATCCGTCTCCGCGAACACTCCGCACTTGGCGGCGACGTGGTGAAGCTTGGTGGCGTCGAAGTGAAGGGACGTGACGAGCTCGGGCGGCGCATTCACTTTCAGGAAGCATTTGTCGATCGTGGCGCCCGTTCCAGAAGCGCACTTGTCGTTCATGGACGCGGTCGGGGTCTTTTCCCCTGTCTTCTCGTCCTTTTTGAACATGATGATCTTCGCGTCTTGACCGCCTAGCTCGATGACGGACCCCACGTCGGGGTGCAAATGCTCGACCGCAAGGGTGACCGCGTTCACCTCCTGTACGAATTTTCCGCCAGTGGGCGCGCAGAGAGGCGCGGCGCCCGATCCCGTGAGGAACATGCGCCAGCTGTCCGCGGGATGATCGGCAAACGCGCTCCGGATGGTTTGCAGCATCGAGAGGACGTACTCAGGCTGCTTCGTATGATGTCGCTGGTAGTCGCTCCAGAGGATGGTCTTGGTGGTCGGATCGACCACCACGGCCTTCACGGTCGTGCTGCCGACGTCCATTCCGATCGCAAGCTGCGTGCGCCCGCTGGTTCCCATGACTTGGCCTCCCGAAGAGCACTAGACTCGCGTGTCAGCCACGAAAGTGGTAACGCGAATGACGTCGCTAGGGAAGTGGTTTTCTCGTTCGAACGCGTGCCGAAACCGCTGTTTCGCCCTTGTTCGCGGCAGATCGCGCGGAATTTCGGCGGCTGTCCCGGTGGGAAGGTCATGCCTGACTGCCGTTGACACTGACACTGATGTCAGTCGTGGGTAAGCCCATGACGACCTAAGCCAAGGGCCCCGAGTGGACGTTGTGGGAAGAGGGCCGTGAGCACTCAACCCCGCTGAGGCTTGCAGCGCGCCTCTATTTTCCAGATGAGAACGCCGACCCGGTGCATGAGGTCACATGCTTGCAAAAGTGCCGCATCCTCCCGGTCACCGAGGTCGTGGTCCTATTCGACCGCTTGCGCCTCCCATGGGAGGGCTCTCTACAGCGTGTTTTCAAGGTGTCCGATGCGGGCTGGACATTGGTCAGCCTCAGTGGATCGCACGTTGCAAGCTCTCCGCTCGGAGGAAATGTCATTATGAAGTCGTCCCTTGTTTGCCCCGCCTTGCTGGCAGGCATCGTGGCGGCCGCTTCCCCAAGCTTTGCGGTGGCGCAAGAACAAGTGGCGCCCCCCCGCGCGGCGGAAACCCCGTCGCGCCCCGCCGGGACGAGCATGATGTTCGTTCGCAGCGGTATCGGTCTCTTCACTCTCTCGTACCTGCCTGCGGGCGTCGTGGGTACGACGAGCCGCCTGAAAGGCGATCGCTCCCTTGTGGTGCCGGTCGCCGGCCCCTGGTTAGATCTAACTCAGCGACCCGTCTTCGCCGCGGTTATATATTTAAATGGGGAGAACACAAG
>JALYHX010000875.1 GCA_030776305.1 Myxococcota bacterium | reverse complement strand
GCCGCTCGGCCCCGTCTTCGAGCTCGACGCTGCACACGTCGAAGACCCGGTATGCCGCCAGAGGCGCGCAGCGCGATCGCCGCCACGGCTTGAGCAACGGAGGGGGCAGGCGGAACATCCGACGGAGCGTAGCCCATTCACGCGCAGTGCTAAGCTCCGTCGTCATTGCAGATGCCGAGTTCGACCTCTTGGGTACGAAAGCTTCTCGATGGCGCGCTGCGCGTCGCGGAGGACATCGGTGCCGTGCGCGCCAACGACCCGGCGGCCCGATCTCCACTCGAGGTCGCTCTCGTGTATCCCGGGCTGCATGCGCTCTGGTTGCACCGGGCAAGCAACGCCCTCTGGACACGTGACTTCAAGCTCACGGCGCGCATCCTCGCGTACGCGAACCGGTTCGCCACCGGCATCGAAATCCATCCCGGCGCGCGGATCGGCCGCAGAGTTTTCATCGATCACGGCATGGGCATCGTCATCGGTGAGACCGCGACGATCGGAGACGGGTGCCTCCTCTACAAGGGAATCGTGCTTGGGGGAACGTCACGCGAGCACACCGTGCGCCACCCGCAACTGGGAAGTGGCGTGGTCATTGGTTCGAACGCATGCATTCTGGGGGCGATACACATCGGGGATCATGCGCGCATCGGATCGGGAAGCGTCGTCGTGAGGGACGTCCCGCCCTCGGCGACGGTGGTGGGTGTGCCGGCGCGTGTGATCGTGCCCAAGAGCGCGCGCTTCGACGCGGGACTCGATCACGCGAACCTGCCGGACCCCGTCGCAGATTTGATCCGCGCACTGGCGGAGGAAAACGAAAAGCTCCGCAAGCGCATCGCGGCCCTCGAGAGCAAGCTGGGAGTGGCTCATGAAGAGGCGCCCTTCCAGCTGCCGTACAATGGCGAAGAATTGCCGCGCGCGGACGGCGGATAAGAGGAGCGCCGCGGGTACATGGCCGCAGCGAGCCGAGAGCGCGAACCGCTCATCGTCAAGAATCGACGTGCCTTCTTCGATTACGACATCGAGGAGCGCTACGAGGCCGGGATTGTCCTCGTTGGCAGCGAGGTCAAGTCGATGCGCGCCGGGAAGGTGGACACGAGCGACGCGTACATCGCGGTCGAGCGCGGCGAGACATGGCTCAAGCAGCTGTTCGTCGCGCCATTCGAACAAGCGAAAGCATTCCCGCACGAGCCGCGTCGCGCGCGCAAGCTTCTCCTTCACGCGCGGGAGATCGAAGAGATCCATCAGTCGCTCGCGCGTGGCGGGTACACGGCGGTGCCGCTTCGGCTGTTTTTCAAGAACGGGAGGGTCAAGGTGGAGATTGGCGTGGGAAAAGGAAGAAAGACGTACGACAAGCGGGCTCACATCGCCGAGCGGGACGCCGAGCGCGAGACTCGTGCGGCGACCCGCGGCCGCGGACGATGACCGTGCGCGTGATCTGGACGAGAGGCGGCGAAGCGCGAATCGTCTCGATCGCAGCCGATGCGATTGTCCTTCAGTCGACGGTGCCGGCCCCGCCCGGGTCGCGAATCGAGGGGACGATCGGCGGGGCAGCCGGCAGGATCAAGCTGCGCGTGAAGGTGCACGCGTCGAAGAGAGATGGCGACGGCGACGGGCAGTTCGTCCTGCAAGGGCGGCCGCTCGATCTCACCCGGGAGGCGCGAGAGCTACTGGCGGCGATGGTGCGCGAGGTGGAGCAGACATAGCGAACGGTACGTGATCACTTCGGCCGCTCGAAACCTGCACCGTCGCGCCCGAGTATCCCGTTCCATCACCACGGCGGACTGTACATGACCGGGACGAAAAAGATCGATGCTCATTGTGCCTTGGAGTCGTGGAACGAAGTGCTCCGCGTCTTCGATGCGATGGAGCGTCGACTTGCGGACGGACGACCGTATCTGACGGGCGATCGCTTTACTGCCGCCGATCTCACCTTGGCGTCGCTCGCCGGCCCCGGCGTCATGCCTCCCGAGCACCTAATCCGATTTCCGGCACTCGATCGATTCCCGCAGGCGGCCGCGAGTCTCTTGCGCGAGATTCATGCGCGGCCGATGGCCGCGTATCTTCGGAGAATGTACCGGGAGCACCCAGGTCCGTCGCCGCAGACCGCGTTGGCGTAGGTCGAAAAATCGGGGACCGTAGTTCACGTAGATAGTTGCACGGCCTCCTCTTGCACTCCGAGAGGATGAAATTTTGCCTTCGGGCTGAGCTCCGACGTGCCCGTCCATACCGCCGTGGAATGTCGAACTGACCTTCGACGCGGTCCTCTCCAGCTTCCTCGCAACCCCATCTCGCGCGACGTTCAGACCGCGCGGCGCAATCGAGGACGCTTCGGCTGACCTTGGGACGCCGTATGCGCTTGGTCCGCGTGGTTGTGTCGGTGCTCGCCCGCTTGCCTTGCGTCCGCACTTTCGGTCGCCGCGACGATCTCGATCGAGCCTTGAAGGATCCCGCGCGTAGCGAAGAGCCTCTCCGCTGCCAGTTGAAGCTTGTCTGCGCGACCACGCATGACGATCACTTCGAGGCAGCGGTGACGGTCCAGGTGCACGTGCATGGTCGACCGCACCTGATCTCCGAGCTGGTGCTGCATCTCGGTGATTTTCTCGGAGAGCTCACGCACGTGATGGCTGTAGACGATCGTCACGCTCGCGAACGCATCGACGCGCTTGCGAGAGAGAGACAGCATGATCTCCGCTCTCGCAAGGTCTCGCAGCACCTCCGACCGCGAACTCTTTCGTTCGCGCACGAGCTGATCGAACTGCGCGAGGAGGGAGGTCTCCATCGCCACGCCAAATCGAGAAAGATCGGACATCGACTGGAAGCTTAGGACACTCGCGGGTCACGCGACAGAACGGCCGCCGCCGGTCGGCACGAAGATTGTCAGTTCACCGACGGTGCGACCCGCTTCAGCGTTGACGTCGACAGGGCATTCCGATGAGTTGGACGGTTCGGCAAGATCCTTGATG
>JALYHX010000874.1 GCA_030776305.1 Myxococcota bacterium | reverse complement strand
CGGACCGCGAGCGCCTTGACGAAGGCGCCCATCCAAGAATTGAGTCCGAGAGCGTTCGAGAGTACGGCGCGTTTGACGACGATCAAGGCGACGTCAGTCATTGCCTTGACACCGACGGCCGATGCGTAACCCGTCAGCACCGACGTTTCGCCGAATACGTCACCCGCCGCAAGTTCGCGCACGACGATCTCGGTGGTGCCTTCGACGCGATACTCGGTGCATCGCCCCTCCAAAATCACATAACCCGCATCGCCCGAATCCCCCTCGGCGATGATGACCGAGCCCGACGGCAGCAAGATGCGGGGCAGACTGGGAGCGGGACTGCTGGGCGCCGGCGCATCACTCAGAGGCTCTGCGACCGAGCTCGCGCGATCCCCTTCACCGTCGTAAGGATAGCGCCCTGACAGTGGCTGCGGGTCAGGCGGACCACTCAGGCGCTCGAGAGCGCGCAGCCGTAGGTCCGACTCCCGGAATCGATCGGCGAGTGCTCGAACGAACGCGCCCATCCAAGAGTGGAGGCCGAGAGCCTTCGAGAGTACGTCCCCCGTGACTCTGAGCAAGACCATGTCGGTCGTTGCTCTCACACTGGCGCTGCGGGGCTTCCTTGAAAAAACCGCGGTTTCGCCGAAGACGTCGCCCGGCCCCATCACGCGAAGCTCGATCTCCGTGGAGCCCTCGACTCGATACGCCACGCATCGACCTTCGAGAATGACGTAGGCCGACTCACCGCGTTCGCCCTCGGTGATGATCGTCGACCCGGCGGACATCGCGACGCGTGGCAAGTCCCAAGCGCCTCGCTGGAACGACTCGATATCCCTCTTGAGATCGGCGACGGACCGATATCTCTCAGCGGGCTCGTAGGCGATCGCGCGCATCGCAATTTGGGAAAGCTCGGCGGGCAAACGGGCTCCGGAAACGAGCAGCTCCGGCGGCGTAATCGCGGGCGGGGTCTTGCGCGTCCAGATCGCGCGGATGATCTCCGGCGTCAGCGGTGGCTGCCCTGCGAGGATCTGGTAGAGCGTCGCGCCCAAAGCGAAGACGTCGGTCCGCTCGTCCAATTCGTGGTGCTTGCCATGCAGTTGCTCTGGCGCCATGTAGCAAGCCGTCCCGACCAGCGAACCAGGGGGATCGAGCTCAGATTGCTCCACTCGGCCGGCGCTCACGCGTACGCGAGGCCCTTGCTGACTGGCGTGCGCAGGCCGAAGACGAGCGATCCCCCAGTCCAGAACATAGACCTGACCGAAATCGCTGATCATGATGTTCGTCGGCTTGAGGTCTCTGTGAATGACGTCGCGACTGTGCGCGAATGCCACAGCGTCACACACCTTGAGAAAGACTTGCAGCAGCTCCGCGAGCCGCGGGGGATCCAGGCGAACGCTCCCCAGCCTGACCAGCGTGTCCTGCAGCGTTTCGCCCTGCACGAGCTTCATCGACAGAAACCGTCTGCCCGCCCGATCGTGACCCAGCTCGTAGACCGGTACGATATTCGGGTGTTCGAGTTGTCCCGTGATGCGCGCCTCTTCCGCGAATCGATCGACCTGAGAGCCATCGCTGGCGAGCTCCGGGTCGAGGATCTTGACGGCAACGTCACGCAAAATGTCGTTGTCGAACGCGCGGATGACGATGCTCGATCCCCCTCGCGCGATCATCTCGCGTTCGGTGTACCGGTCGGCTTCTAGCATCGGGCTTGGCCCGTCTGCCGCGCGGGGTAACGGCGGTTGAACCAGCGGCTCTCCGGAGCGGAGCGTCGCCCGCCGCGCGGATTCGATGACGGTCTCGGTCGTCTCGCCCGCAGCGGGTGTGCGATCGTCAGGCCGAGCGGACATGATGATTTCTCAACATACGCCGATGCGCCCGTCAATGTCTCTAAAAGCCGCCTTCGAGTCCAATACTCGGAAGCGCGATCCACGCGCGATACGGCGCACAGCGCGCGACGGTTCGTGACGCGTCCGACGCAGTGACGAAATCACATTGAAACGCGAGGGCTTCGCGCGTCAAAGTTGCATTGAAAAAATCGAAGTCGACGCCGAACCACTTTCCGTCGCCGAGCTCCCAGCGCTTCTGCGCCCTCAGGTCGAAACGATAGAACGGCGGTAACCGGTGT
>JALYHX010000873.1 GCA_030776305.1 Myxococcota bacterium | reverse complement strand
GCGTAGAGCCGGTCGCGACGCCGGACGCGCCGTTCCGAAGTACGCCTCCGGGACCGGCCGGGTCCATCACGTGGACCCCGCCCCATGTGGATTCGTGGTCCATGGCGAATGGAGTGCGCGTCCTGTTCGTCGCGCGGCGTGACCTGCCCATCGTCGGCGTGCGCGTCGTGTCGAGCGTCGGCGCCGGCGATTTGGCGGGAGTTCGCCCGGGATCGGTCGCGTTCATGGGGGCCATGCTCGAGCAAGGTGCGGGCAAGCTCAGCGCCATCGAACTGTCGGACAGCTTCGAAGCCTTTGGCGCGGAGCACGGCGCGGGGTGCGACTGGGACGCGTGCATGGCTCGGTCGAAAGTCCTCGAATCGCGTCTCGGCACGGTCCTCGATTTGCTTGCCGACATCGTGCTCCGGCCCGCTTTCGCCGAACCGGAGATCGAGCGATCACGCAAGCGATGGCTCGCCTCCATCCAGCAGGAAAAGAACAGCCCACCCGCCATGGAGCAGAACGCCCTCGCGGCCGCGCTGTACGGTCGCGCGCACCCGTACGGGCACAGCATGCGCGGGACCACCGCCGACATCACGGAGCTCAAACGCGACGAAATCGAACGCGTGTGGAAGCGCGCATTCACACCTCGTGCGACGACGATCATCGCCGTGGGCGACGTCGACGGCGCCCAGTTGCGCTCGATGATCGAGGCGCGCTTCGGCACTTGGCGCGGAGCGGCCCCCGAGTCCGTCCCCGTCGCGTCGGCGCCGCACGTGGGCAACCCCGGCGTGCGCGTCATCCTCGTGAATGTACCCGGCGCCGCGCAATCCCAGGTGTTCGTCGCGCAGGAAGGCGCCCCCTTCTCGGCGCGCGACCGAATCGCGTTGAGCGTGATGAACGCCATCCTCGGCGGGATGTTCTCCAGTCGCATCAACCTCGATTTACGAGAGGCGCACGCCTACACGTATGGCGCCCATTCGCGCTTCTCGATGCGGCACGGCGCGGGCCCATTCGCCGCCGGGGGAGCGATTTTCACCGAGCACACCGGCGACGCGGTGCGTGAGCTGCTCGCGCAAATGTCCCGAATCCGGGACGAGCCGGTGACGTCGGACGAGTTGGCGGATGCGAAAGAGAATGCCAAGCTCGCGCTGCCGGCACGCTTCGAGGGAGTGGACGACGTCGCGGCGGCGCTGCAGGACATCGCCGTCTACCACTTGCCGATCGACGAGTATGCGACCCGGCTGGCGCGAATCGACGCGGTGACCGCCGAGGACGTCCAGCGCGTGGCCAAGAAGTGGTTGCATCCGGACGTGGCCCGCATCGTCGTGACCGGCGATCGAACGAAGATCGAAAGGGATCTCTCGTCGTTTGGATCGATCGACGTCCGCGACGCCTACGGCGACCCCGTCAAGTAGTCGGCGACCGGGGCGGTCTGCGCGCGCTCCTAGATTTTGAGCACCGAGCCCTTCACGGCGACGCCCATGTGCGCGATCATCGTGTGGGTCAGCGCGAGCGGACGCTCGGGAATATTGCCGGTCACGTAAAAATGAATCGTGACTTTCCCCTCCGTCAGATAGGCGAGCACGCGCTCATCGCTCAGCTCCAGCGGAAGCTCGATGTCCGCGCTGTTCTTCGGCACGTCCACGTCCGACGCGAGCTCGATGGGCAGCTTGCCGTCTTGCGCGACGATGGTGGCTTTGATGTGTTGGATGAAGGCGAGGTCGGGTCCCGACAGCCCATTCCGGTCGATGGTCAGGGTGAGTGCGCCGAGGTTGCTCAACGACGCGAGGTCCTTCTGAACGTCCACCGTCACGTAGCCATCCGTGGATGATACGGCGGCGCCGTGCGCCTGTTCCCGAACCCCTGCCGGCGCTCCCGGAAATGTCGCAGCGTTGGTGGCCGTGACGTCGACTTGTCCTTGCCCGCTGGCACAGCCAGCGAGCGCCATTGCGAATAGAGTTGCGTACGGTTTCATCAGAGTGCGTTCCTCAAAAATAGGCCGAGAAGCCGAGCTTCCCCGAAGGCGCGAGCCAGCCGCTGTACGATGGATTTCCCATCGCCGGGCTGCCGCTTTGGAAATGCGCAGTGCTCACGTCAAGCCAAGAAGCCCCTCCGCGCAGGAAGAAGCGGAAAGTCGCGCGACTGCCAACCTCGAGACCGAGGTGAAAGTTGGCATAGTTGTAGCCAATGGCGGTCGAATTCTTGAGCAGCGGAAGGGTCCCCTCCCAGTAATGGCCGCCCTCGACGGTGAACGTCGGCACCAACGGAAACACGAGCGGATCGAGCGTGATGCCCAATCTCGCGCCAGGCGCCATCCCGTTGTGCGTCACTGCGGCACCGACGCGAAGCCAATCGAATTTCGGACGAACGATGATTCCGAGACCCGCACCATCCGGTACGCCGAGGTCCATGGTCATTCCGAACGTTCGATGGCGTGGCACCTTGTCACTCGTGGACTGGTCGGCATCGACGACGACGTTCGGCCGGTTCGCGGTCGTATCGGCCGCCGCACGGCCGGCAACGAGCGATGTCGCAAGAGCGACGGCGCTCGACAAGCCCACCCTTGCGCTTCTCGATGCACGATGGTCATGAGCGACCGGCGGCGTCGGTTTCGCAGAGGGTCGTCGCGCCGATGGCATACTCCTTAATGACGGCACGATCGGTCCTTCTCCAAAGGCTTCTCGCGAGTCTTTTTTTTGATCCATTTCGATGAAACGATTGTGTGCGAACTCCGTCCGCGGCTCACACGCGCTTCGATCAGAAGACTCCCACACGCCGCACGGGTGTGCCCAACGCGTCTGCTTCTCGGGCGACCGTGCTCAACCCCTCCGCCTCCGACGCGTGGAGAAGCACGTCCGCAGCCCCGATCCACGCGAGCGCTTCGTGGCGAGAAACGAGGCCGACGAATCGAGCGTCGACATCGCACACCCGCGCCAACCGCTCCAGGCGCGGGCGTTCCGGTCCGTCGCCGACGATCACCAGTGCGTCGACCGCGCGCGTGCGCGCGACGTATTCGATCGTTCGGTCGACCCGCTTGCTCGCGACGAGTCGTCCGACGCTGACGCCCACGCGCAGATTGCCGAGCGCCTGCCGTCGCTCCGCCACCAAGTCGTTCATGTCCGGCATGTGCAACGCCGCGGCCTGCACGACTGCAACTCGGGCGATCCGTGCGCCCGTGGCGCGATCGAGCGACCGCATCAGAC
>JALYHX010000872.1 GCA_030776305.1 Myxococcota bacterium | reverse complement strand
CCGCGCCGGCGGCGTCGCCACAGCAAGCCGCCGGGTCGATCCCCGCCTCGAGATTGCAGTAGCAGCCACAAGGAGGGTTCGAGGCACCGCAGGAAAACTGTGCGGTGGCGGGACAATCGGTCGGCGTGAGCGGCGCGCTGGGGTCGCACCCGCACGCCGCACCGTCACACCGAAACTGCTGCGCTCGAGGGCAGTCTTGCGATGAATGCGGAGCGGCGGCGGGACCGGAACACGTCGAGAAAAAGCACGCGGTCGCGGCGGTGCAATTGGACAGAATGATGCCGCTTTCCTGCCCGGTCGTGGCGGACGCGGTCGCGTCGTTCGAGCCGCCGGCGTCTCGAGGCGCCCCAGGGTCGGTGGTCGCTTCCCCGCCGCACGCATTGTTGCCAATGGCAGCGCCCATGACGACCACGCAATGAAACAGCTTCACGGCCTGTCGCTCATGGGGCCATCGAGCTTGAATCTTTGCACGTCCCATAGACCATGCAAATCGCCAAGGGCCGGCCGAAGGACCGTCACGAGGTGCGATCGATGATCCTGTCCGCCGCCGATCCGTT
Source organism: Myxococcota bacterium (assembly GCA_030776305.1). GTDB lineage: Bacteria > Myxococcota_A > Polyangia > Polyangiales > Polyangiaceae > Palsa-1150. Next base: position 4,105 of record JALYHX010000872.1, on the reverse strand, counting down.
CCATTATTCTTGCCAAGGGCCTCACGCGCGCCGGTGCCACGATGACCACCCCGAGCCGACCGCCTCTTCATCCGCAGCAGTCCGAGCGGCCCGAGCGCGCCGGCGCCGGAGAACCGGAGACGGCGAAGGCAGCTCCGCTGCAGCTCGAACTGCCAGCCAAAATGGGGGCCGAAGCGGTCGGGCAGATCGACGGCGAGTGCGCGCCCCGCCGCCCGTTCATCCATGCTCGCGCGCTTTACACCGTTTTGTGGGTGTTCGTGTTGCTCGTCGTTCTCGGAGCGGCGTTCGCAATCTACGTGCTGCCTTGGTACGTGCGCCGCCAGTGCATCGACGTCGCCGCGGAACATGGCATCGAACTGTCCGTCGACGACGCGAAGATCGCCTCCGACGGCTTTCGCCTCCTCGGTGTCCACGCAACGTCACCGGACGTGCCGGGAGGGCGCGCGCTCGCTCCGGAGGTGGAGGTCCAAACGAGTGAGCTCCGACCCCAAAAGATGACGGTTCATGGCGCCGAATTGATCCTGACCGGGCGCTGGACCAAAGTTGAATCCGACCTCTCCAGATGGCGTGCGAGCCCGAGAGGCGGACAAGGCGGCGCGTGGGCGCCCGCGTCCCTGGTCATCGACCGTGCGCGCATCGTTTGGCAGGCACCCATCGGCGAGAACGTCCACGTGGAAGCGGCAGAGGTGCAGGCGGAAGTCGCATGGAACGACCGCGACGCCGAGTTGCACGCTCGCTCCGAGCACGTCATGGTCGGCGTGCCGGGAGGGGCGCTCGGCCCGTGGCGAGTCGACCTCGACCGCGTTGCAGAGACGTCCCGGACGCGTGTCGCCTTGGACCCCGGCGTTCCCGAAGCATGCACGATCCTGATCGTCAATCAGAACGGGCGGACGACGTCGGTGGACGCCGTCGTTCCACGCTCTCCGCTCGCGCACCTCGGCGTACCCGTCGACCTCCTCGGCATCGCCGGCCAAGATCTTCAAGTCGAGGCGACCACTCATTACGCCGCGCTTGGCCCCGCCCGAGCAGATGCGACCGCGAGCGGTGCCGTTCACGGCGTCGTCGTCGCGGGCATTCCACGCCCGATCGATATCGCGTGGAAGGGGTCGGTCAGTGGTAACCCGACGACCGGCGGCGACGTCAAGAAGGCGCTCCTGGCGTTGGGCCCTCTGGTGGGCCCGGTGACGGGGACACTCAAGAGGTTCGACGATGGCTTCCGCGTCGAACTCGCGTGGTCGGCCGGCCCCGTTCCTTGCGCCGCGTTCGCCGCGCCGCTCGGATCCGCTCAGCCCTTCGAGGTCGACTACGACCTCCGCAAATTCGCGGGGGTCACCAGTGTGAAGGGCGATGTACGCGCGACCCTTCTCCTGTCGTTCGATTCGCGTGATCTGGGTGCCACCAAGATCAACTTCGCCCCCGAAAGCAGCTGTCGCGGGGCCTCATTTCAATGAGGCCGCAGCCTTCCGTGCGCGACGTCGTTTGCCGATTCGCCTTGTCTTGACTGGCATTCCTGGCCACTCTTGATCGGTCGGACACGTCGTCCTACGAATGATCAAGGGGCCCTCGCGCAGCGCGCCACCCCGCGTAACTGCAGGGCCTCGCCGTCGCGTCGTCTCCTCTTCTTCCCTTCCACGATGTCCGAACCCCCCAGCGTTCCGCCCTCGCGCACCGCATCTGGAGTCCTCCCGCGTCGCGCGCGTGTGCTCGTCGTGGACGACGAACCCCTCCTCGCCGAGTCACTCCGATTGGTTCTGTCCGAAGAGTTCACCGTCGCCGCAACGTGCGTTCCGGAGCACGCTTTGGCGCGGATCGTCTCCGGAGAGACGTTCGACGTGATCCTCTGCGATGTGATGATGCCCAGGACGAACGGCGTGGAGCTTCGCAATCGGATCCAAGGCGTCGCTCCAGATCAAGCGGCGCGCATCGTGTTCATCACCGGAGGCATCGTGAATCCCGATGTGCGCGCATTGCTCGAGTGCGTGCCCAATGCCTGGCTCGAGAAGCCCCTCGATCTCGACGGGCTGCGCGAACTCATACGGCGTCGCGTGCGAAGCCCCGCTTGGCTCCCGTCGCGCCCTGCGGTATGAGGCGCCGTATGCGTGGCTTCCAGCGACCTGCCATCCGTATCACCACCAAAGAATCACAGCGCGCTTTCGGTGCACTTTCGCGTCACCGCCGCACCAAGCTTGCGCAGGCCGCGCAAACCACCCTGGTCAAGGCAGACCAGTGGGGCCGTGGCGATGCGACGCCGCCAGAGATCGCATCGGCGCTCGAGCGGGCCCTTTCGCTGCTCCTCGCAAAGGCATCTGCCAAAAAATAGCTGCCTACTCAGCCGTGCCGTTCTGCGAATTCTTTCATGAATCGCGCGAGCTCTGCCACCCATTCCGGTTCCACCGCGTTGTATAGCGAGACGCGCACGCCGCCGACGCTGCGGTGGCCCTTGAGACCGACCATGCCCTCGCGTTTCGTCCCGTCGATGAACTTTTTCTCGAGGTCGTCGGTGGGGAGTCGGAACACGACGTTCATCACTGAGCGACTCGCCTCGTCCACCGGACACCGATAGAGGCCGGCGCGGGCGTCGATCGCGGCATAAATCGCGGCTGCCTTCGACCGGTTGCGCCGCTCGGCGGCCTCGAGACCACCGAGCCCCTTCAGCCAAAGGGCGACGTTGCGCACGAGATAGATCGCGAACGTAGGTGGCGTGTTGAGCAGCGACTTGGCCTCGGCATGCGCGCGGTACTGGAGGATGCTCGGTAAGTCTTTTCGACCGCGCGCGATGAAGTCGCGGTCTGCAATGACGACCGTCACTCCGCTCGGGCCAATGTTTTTCTGCGCCCCTGCGTAAATCATGGCGAATGGCGAAACGTCGATCTTGCGCCACAAGAAATCGCTCGACATATCGCAGACCTGCGCCGCTGCCCCAAACCGCAGCAGATCGAGATACTGAACGCCGTGGATGGTCTCGTTGCTCGTCCAATGGACGTACGCCGCGCCGGGGTCGAGGTCCGCCTCCTCCGGTCGAACGACGCGGTGAAATCCGTGGTCGCCCGTCGAAGCAGCGACGCGCACCCGCGCGCCTGCGATCCCCGCCCAAGCGGAGGCCTCGGCATGCGCTTTGACGCCCCACGCCCCTGTCACGACGTAGTCTGCAGATCCGCCCGGCGGCAGGTAGCTCATCGGCACGAGCGCAAACTCCATGGAGGCTCCGCCCTGGAGAAACAGGATGTCGTGTGTAGGCGGGACCGCCAGAAGCTCGCGCAGCAGCGACAGCGCCTCGTCGTGCACCGCCTCGTACTCCTTGCCTCGGTGGGATTGCTCCATGACGGACATGCCGCTGCCGGCGAAATCGAGCAGCTCTTCGCGCGCGCGCTCGAGCGCCGGGAGCGGAAGCGTCGCGGGGCCCGGGTTGAAGTTCATCGTCCGTCGCATGCGCGAGACTGTAGCTTACGATCAAGTTCCATGTTTCCTCTGGACCTCGCGCCGGGTACCACGATCGAGTCGCTCGTCACCGACGTCATCCCCGCGGTGCATGCGCGCTTGGCTGGAAGCGAAGGACCGGACGACACGTTCACCGTCGCCCTCCGCATCGCCGGCTGCGGTAGCTGGACGATCCGCATCCGCGGCCGAGAAATGCGCGTCGACGCCGGGGAGGCTCCGCGCCCGACGCTCTGGGTGTATACGACCGAGGCCACGGCGAGGCACTTCCTGCAGGATGCGATCGGACCGAAGCGACTGCTTCCCAAGATCCAATTGCGAACGCCGCAGGTCGGGGCGGTCCTGACGATGAGCGATCCTCGTGTCCTCAAGCGCGTCGCGATGGCGAACGGACGCCTCGAGTTGGCCATCCTCGATGATGACGGCAGGCGGCTCGCCATCGTTTTTGGATTCGGTCACGCGGCCCGCCGCCCAATCGACCCAGAGAAACCCGACACGATTGCCGAAACACTCATCGCGACGGCAGAACGCGTATTGCGTGGCGAGCGAAGCCCGCAAGACGCGCTGTCGAACGGCGAAGTCACGGTGCGCGGAAGTCGCTTGCTGGCCATGCAGCTCGCCCTTGCCATTGCACCTTTTTACCCGACGACGACCTGAGCCGCGTCAGGCG
>JALYHX010000871.1 GCA_030776305.1 Myxococcota bacterium | reverse complement strand
CCCGGATGTCGAATGTGATCACACCCCAGACGGTCCCGCCGTCGTCGAAATACGACAGCACGAGTATCACGGTGCTCGAAGGCCTCGAGGCGGTCCGAAAGCGCCCCGGGATGTATATCGGCGACGTGCACGACGGGTCGGGGTTGCATCACCTCGTCTGGGAGGTGGTCGACAATGCCGTCGACGAGCATCTGGGCGGCTTTTGCACGCACATGGAAGTGGTCATTCACTTCGACGGGTCCGTCACCGTCGAGGACGACGGGCGCGGCATCCCCGTCGGCATCATGCCTGAACGCGGCGTTAGCGCGGCCGAGGTCGTGATGACAGTCTTGCACGCGGGCGGGAAGTTCGATCATTCGAGCTACAAGGTGAGCGCAGGGTTGCACGGCGTCGGCGTCAGCGCAGTCAACGCGGTCAGCGAATGGTTGAAGATGGAGATCAAACGCGAGGGGAAGGTCCATCTTCAGGAGTACCGCCGGGGCGCTCCTGTCTCGCCGCTGGCCGTCATCGGCAACTCGGACAAGACGGGGACCAAGATCACCTTCAAACCGGACCCGAGTATTTTTTCGGTCACCGAGTTTCAATACGACGTGCTCGCAAGCCGCTTGCGCGAGCTGTCGTTCCTCAACGCAGGCTTTTTGATCACCCTGACCGACGAGCGCGACGAGAGCGGGCGGAAAGAGAGTTTTCAGTACAAGGGAGGCATCCGCGAGTTCGTCGAGCATCTGAACAAGGCGAAGGAGCCAGTCCACGACAAGGTGATCTCGATTGTCGCCGAGCAGACGGTCGAAGGTGGCGCCGCGCCGATCGGCACCGAGCTCGCGCTGCAGTGGAACTCGAGCTATTCGGAACAGATTTTCTGTTACACGAACAACGTCAACAACAAGGATGGCGGCACGCACCTCACCGGATTGCGATCCGCGTTGACGAAGGTGTTCAACAGTTACGGCACGGCACAAAATCTCTTCAAAGACGTGAAGAACGGCCTGCAGGGTGAGGACATCCGGGAGGGACTCACCGCCGTCATCAGCATGAAGCATCCGGACCCGAGCTTCGACTCGCAGACGAAGAGCAAGCTCGTATCCAGCGAAGTGAAGACGATCGTCGAGACGACCGTCTACGAGAGACTCGGGCGCTTTTTCGAGGAGAACCCGCAGACAGCGCGAAAAATCGTGGAGAAGACGATCCTCGCCGCCAAAGCGCGCGAAGCAGCGCGAAAGGCGCGCGAGGTCGTTCGCAAGGGACAGCTTGATTACTCGACGCTATCGGGCAAGCTCGCGGACTGTCAGACGCGCGATCCGAGCGAAGCCGAGATCTACATCGTCGAGGGAGACAGCGCCGGCGGCTCGGCCAAGCAGGGGCGCGATCGCCGTTTTCAAGCGATTCTGCCGCTCCGCGGGAAGATCCTGAACGTCGAGCGAGCGCGGCTCGACAAGATGCTGGCGAGCGCCGAGATTGGAACGCTCATCGCAGCGCTCGGCTGCGGCATCGGCGAGGGCAGCTTCGACATCGAGAAGCTCCGCTATCACCAGGTCATACTCATGACCGATGCGGACGTCGACGGTAGCCACATTCGAACGCTCCTCCTGACGTTCTTCTTCCGACAGATGCCTGAGCTCATCGAGCGCGGGTACCTTTACATCGCGCAACCCCCCCTCTACCGCGCGCGACGCGGGAAGAAGGACGTTTACCTCAAAGACCAAGCCGGGCTCGATCGTTTCTTTCTTGAGCTCGGTGTAGAAGGGCTCGCGGTGCGCGCGAGCAGAGGGCCGACCCTTTCGGGGGAACCGCTCTTGCGCCTCTCCGAACGGCTTCGCATGTTTCGTCGAGCGTTATCGAAGATCGATCGCCGGGCGGACTCAGGGATTATTGGTCAGGCGCTGCATGCCGCACCCCTCGGCAAGAGCGAGCTGCGCGAGCACAAGAAGGTGGAAGCCGCTGTTCCACTGATTCGCGAGCGCTTGCAAAAGAAGAAGCCGGACATCTTCCCGCTGGGCATCGACGTGAGCTGGGAGGTCGAGCACGGCGCCGCACGCATCCTCATCACGCCGCGTCCGGGGGCTGCCGCCCGACCGGTGGTCATCGACTGGAGCTTGGTCGACTCTGCGGAGTACGAGGAGCTCTATGCCATAGAGCAAGACCTTCGGTCGATCGGCCCTGCGCCGTACTTCGTGCGCGAGCTTGAGAAAGGCAAAGGCGAGGAGACAGAGGTCGAGGACGCAGACGCGCTTTGGGATTACATCGAGGCACGGGGCCGCAAAGGGACGCAGATTCAGCGCTACAAGGGCCTGGGCGAAATGAATCCCGAGCAGCTTTGGGAGACGACGCTCGACCCGAACACTCGCGTCATGTTGCAAGTGCGCTTGGACGACGCGGTCCAGACGGACCAAATCTTCACGATTCTGATGGGTGATCAGGTGGAGCCGCGTCGGCAATTCATCGAAGACAATGCCCTCAATGTGAAGAACCTCGACATTTAGCGTCTTGCGCCGGGGCGATCGCGATTTAGTTTCGTAGCTCCAGACGTCGACCGCGCCGACAAACAGGCGCTCGGCCGAGTCTTCCGCCGTGCCCGGCACTGGAGCGCGGAGGGAGGAGATTTGAGCGATGCGTCCCGATCGGATGACCACCAAGAGCCGCGAAGCGTTTCAAGACGCCGTCGCCCGCGCGTCACGCTTCGGTAACCCCGAGCTTGCTCCCGAGCACTTGCTCATCGCGATGCTCGAGCAGGAGGGGGGAGTGGCTGCGCCCCTTTTGGAGAAGGCCGGGGCCGACGTGGCGGCGCTTCGCGACGCGCTGCTGCGCAAGTTGGAGGGGCTACCGAGAGTGACCGGCGGCGCCGAACCGGGAATGTCGCGTCGAGCGCTCGAAGTGATTCGAAAAGCCGACGACGAGGCGAAGCAGCTCAAGGACGATTACGTCTCGGTCGAGCACTATGTGATGGCGATGACTCGCCACGACCGCGAGATCGCGGCGCTTTTGCAGCAACAAGGCGGGGTCGGACCCGAGAGGTTGCTCTCGGCACTCGCAAGCGTGCGCGGCACCCAGCGGATCACCGACCCCGATCCGGAGGGGAAGTTCCAGGCCCTCGAGAAGTACTGCCGTGACCTCACGGACGCCGCGCGCAAGGGGAAGACGGACCCCGTCATCGGTCGAGACGAAGAGATCCGTCGCGTGATGCAAGTTCTGTCGCGGCGCACGAAGAACAACCCGGTGCTTATCGGGGAACCGGGTGTCGGCAAGACCGCCATTGTCGAAGGCATCGCGCAGCGGATCGTCCGCGGCGACGTGCCCGAGTCGCTGAAGAACAAGCGCGTATGCGCACTGGATATGGGCGCGCTGGTTGCGGGATCGAAATACCGCGGTGAATTTGAGGATCGGCTCAAGGCCGTTCTCAAGGAAGTCGAGTCGTCGCAGGGGCGTATCATTCTCTTCATCGACGAGCTCCATACGATCGTCGGTGCGGGGGCTGCGGAAGGCGCAATGGACGCGGCCAATTTGCTCAAGCCGGCTTTGGCCCGTGGGGAGCTCCGTTGCATCGGGGCGACGACGCTCGACGAGTACCGCAAGCGCATCGAGAAGGACGCCGCGCTCGAGCGTCGATTCCAGCCGGTGATTGTCTCGCAACCCACGGTGGCCGACGCGATCGCGATCCTTCGCGGTCTCAAGGAGCGCTATGAGGTGCATCACGGCATCCGCGTTCAAGATGCGGCGTTGGTTGCGGCAGCGACGCTCAGCGATCGATACGTCACCGACCGCTTTCTGCCGGACAAGGCGATCGACCTCGTCGACGAAGCCGCCGCCAAAATCAAAATCGAAGTCGACAGCATGCCGGCCGAAATCGATGCCTTGCAGCGCAAGCTGATGCAGCTCCAGATCGAACAACAAGCGCTGAAGAAGGAGCGCGATCCTGCGAGCAAGGCGCGGTTGGAGGACGTCAAGCGACAGATCGCTGAGCTCGAAGAAAGCGCGAGTGCGATGCGCGCACAATGGCAACGAGAGAAGGAGATCATCGATCAGGTCCGCAAGGCTCAGCCCCAAATCGAGACGTTGCGTCACGAAGCCGAGGAGGCGCAGCGACGCGGTGATCTCGGAAAAGTTGCGGAGATCAACTACGGCAACATTCCCGAGCTCGAGAAGAAGATCGAGGAGCTCCGCAAAACGCTCGCGAGGGTTCAGCAGAAGACGAGCTATCTGCGCGAAGAAGTCACCGATCAGGACATCGCCGCCATCGTCTCCAAGTGGACGGGCATCCCGGTCACCAAGATGATGCAGGGGGAAACAGAAAAGCTTCTTCGCATGGAGGAGGAATTGAAGAAGCGCGTCGTCGGCCAGGAGGTCGCCGTCGAGGCCGTGGCAAACGCCGTTCGCAGGTCACGCGCGGGGTTGGGCGACCCGAATCGCCCGATCGGTAGTTTCCTTTTCCTGGGTCCGACCGGTGTCGGCAAGACAGAGCTCGCCAGGGCTCTCGCAGAACTCTTGTTCGACGACGAGCGCGCGATGATTCGCCTCGACATGAGCGAATACATGGAAAAGCACGCGGTTGCGCGCCTCATCGGCGCACCGCCGGGCTATGTCGGATACGAAGAGGGCGGTCAGCTCACCGAGCCGGTCCGACGGCGTCCATACTCAGTCGTTTTGTTCGACGAGGTGGAGAAGGCCCACCCGGACATGTGGAATGTTTTGCTCCAAGTACTTGACGACGGGCGTTTGACCGACGGCCAAGGCCGTACGGTCGACTTCAAGAACACGGTCATCGTACTGACGAGCAACGTCGGCTCTCCACAGTTGCAAGCCATCGACGAGCGACCAGGCATCGACGACGGCGCACGCCGCGACCTCA
>JALYHX010000870.1 GCA_030776305.1 Myxococcota bacterium | reverse complement strand
GGGCATCATCGCCAAGCGTGCCGATGGGCCCTACCGCAGTGGTCGAGGCCCAGACTGGTTGAAAGTGAAGTGCCAGCGGCGGCAGGAGCTCGTGATCGTGGGGTCGACGTTGCCCAAGGGACGACGGGCCGGAGTAGGCGCGCTCCTCCTCGCGGTGCGTGAGGGCAAGACGTACCGCTACGTCGGCAAGGTCGGCACCGGGTTCTCGCAGGCTTCCCTGTTCGATCTGGCCAAGCGTTTGAAGCCGCTCCGTGTCGACGAACCGACCGCCGAGGGCGCGCCACGGATGCGCGATGCCCGATGGGCCAAGCCCGAGCTCGTGTGTCAGGTGCGCTTCGCGGAGTGGACGGAGGGCGGCGCGCTACGTCATCCTGCCTTCGAAGGGCTTCGCGAAGACAAGAAGGCGAGTGCGGTGATCCGCGAGGATGAGAAGCCGGTCGAGGCCGTCAGCGCGTCGCCGCTTCTCACCAGGCTAGGCGCGACGAAGCTCACGCATCCTGAGCGCATCGTAGACGTCGAGACCGGCATCACGAAGAGCGACATGGCGCGGTACTTCGAAGCCATGGCGCCGCACTTCCTCGCCTTCGCTGCGAAGCGTCCACTCATGCTTCTTCGCTGCACGACGGCTTGGCCGCCGTCGTCCGCGTCGTTCGGCTCGCAGGGGCGGAAGCCCGTGAAGGGCAGCCCGTGCTTCGTACAGAAGCACGCGGGCCTCGGCCTCACGAATATCGGCAAAACAGACGTGGCGCACGAAGAGGTGATCTATGTCACCAAGCGCGAGGAGCTCTACGGGCTCGTGCAGCTCAACGCGTTCGAGCTGCACGGCTGGGGCTCACGCCTGCCAAACGTCGAGAAGCCCGATTGGATCGTGCTCGACCTCGATCCCGACGCGGACCTGCAGTTCGCACGCGTCGTCGAGGCGGCGCTCGAGCTGCGTGACGAGCTGAGCAAGATGAAGCTCGCGAGCTTCGTGAAGACCACCGGCGGCAAGGGGCTGCATGTGGTGGTGCCATTGACGCCGCAGCAAGAGTGGCCCGTCGTCAGCGCGTTCGCAGCCGCGATCGCCCACGCCATGGCGGATCGCTCCCCAGAAAAGTACGTGGCGACGATGACGAAGACGGCGCGTAAGGGAAAGATTTTCGTCGACCATTTCCGCAATGGGCGCGGCGCAACCGCAATTCTCCCCTACTCGCCGCGCGCGCGTACCGGCGCACCGGTCGCGATGCCCGTCGCGTGGGAGGATTTGAAAAACGTCGACCCCCGTGCGTTCGACGTGCGTAATGCTCCCGCAATCCTAGCGGGGCGCAGAATCGATCCTTGGGCCGATCTGCCTACGACGAAGCAACTTCTCCCGCGTGTCATCGTGGATGGTCTTCGAAAAGCCATCAGGTGATTGTCCTGCCCCAGCGAGCGCATGCTCCTCGAAACCGTGCTAACGCTGCTGCTCTGCCGATTGCTCGGCCTTGGCCGCTCCGATCGCCGTCTTCACGTGGCGCTGCTCCTCGGGTGGGGGTAGCACCGCCTTCAATCCGAGCGACTCGATCCACAGCTCTCGGCACCAACCTCTGGTGTGATAGAGGTGCTCGTCTTCTTGATCCTCGATTTCATCGTAGGCGCTCTTCAGAACTGCGCCCTCCGACCCCAAGCGCTCCGCGCACTTCCCGAGCAGCTCCCAATCGAGGTGATCTTTCGTCTCTGCCAGGACGACACATTCGCATGCGGCAAGTTGTGCTGACGTCGGATCACCTGCTTCGAGCGCCATCTTCATTGCCTGCACCAAGGAGAGGCCCGTGTGGCGGACGACCATGCGCCCCGGTGTCTCCTGCTTCGCGTCGATGCCCATCTCTTTGCAAACCGTCTCTAATTTCGCGACGTGCGTCCGCGTCTCCGACAAATACTTCGTCCATTCCTTTTTCAGGTCCTCGTTCACCGCGCAGCGGAGCGCCGTCTCATAAACATGAACGCCCCCCATTTCATGTTCGAGGGATTGCAGAATGAGCTCGCGGACCTGCTGCATTTTCATCGGTTCACTCCTTTGAGGCTCCCAATCGTCGGACCAGACTCATACTTCGGGTGGGTCCACTTCACGTTCGTAATGTCGGTGCCGCGCAATTGCCTTTATGAAGTCCGGCAAAACCTTGATCGCCGTAGAGTTCCTGGCGATCAACATTCCCGGATCAGGCTTGCCCGATGCCAGCACGCTGGGCAGGCCTGCGTTCTCGACGAGGTCCGCGCCGACTCCGAGGGCCAGAATCGGTTTTGCGTGTCTGAACTGGTCCTTGAGAAACTCGACCGCGTGACCCACATTGCCGAGAACCTTCACGGCGCCCTCTCCCCCAACCACAGCGACGGCGTCGAACAGCACTGACGGCATCGTTTCGAACGTTACCTCCAGTTCGATCATGCTTCCCTGCTCGGTTCGCACCGCGCCCAGACGCGGGCCGATGTACCTCGGTACCGCGCCGAGCTTGGCGAGACCGGAGTGAAGAGTCTCGGCGGCAAAACCATCGACTCCATCGGCGACGAAGATCGCGATCCGACGGGTTCTTATGTTTCCGTCTCCCGGTCGCGCAAAGAGAGAGAGCGCCGGTGAGACCTCGATCTCGGGATCAGGCGCGCGCTTGAGCGCTCTCGGCATGGGCGCAGGGATCCCCATTCCGAGTTGACCGGCGAGCGCGGACGCTAGCTCGGCGTCGACATTCGCCAGCATTGCGACGACGCGCTCGCGCACGGCCGGCACCTGAACCTTGGATAGTTCGAAGCGAAAGCCACGAAGAATGTGGGCCTGTTCCACGGGCGTTTGGCTGTTCCAGAAAAGCGCCGCGTGGTTGTAGTGCTCGGCGAAGCGCTCCGCCTTGCCCCGAACCTTGTCTTCCTGAATGTGTTCGCGGAACGACGTGAAGCCCGCCATCCCCGCCTGGAAAGGACAACCACCGCCCAACGAGTTTGGTTCGTACGAGACCTTGCCCCGATGAATGGCTTGCCGATGCATGCCGTCGCGCGTGTTGTTTTGCACGGGCGCGATCGCGGCATTGATGGGAATTTCGTGAAAGTTTGGACCACCGAGACGCGAAATTTGTGTGTCTTGATAGGAATGGATGCGTCCGGCAAGAAGTGGATCATTCGTAAAATCTATACCGGGAATGACGTGAGCCGCGCAGAAGGCCACCTGCTCGGTCTCGGCGAAAAAGTTGTCCGGGTTGCGATTCAGGACCATCTTTCCGACGGGCACCAGCGCGGCCAGCTCCTCGGGGACCAGTTTGGTGGCATCGAGAACGTCGAAACTGAATTTCTCGGCTTGCTTCTCCGTGAACAGCTGAAAGCTCAGCTCCCACTCCGGAAAAGCGCCCGCCTCAATCGCTTCCCAAAGATCGCGACGATGAAAGTCAGTATCCGCACCGGAGATCTTGACCGCTTCGTCCCAGTCGAGAGAGTGCGTACCGGCCACCGGGTGCCAGTGAAATTTGACGAAAGTGGACTTCCCCTCTTTGTCGAGCAAGCGGAACGTATGCACACCGAAGCCCTGCATCATGCGGTAACTTCTCGGCAACGCGCGATCGGACATCGCCCACATCAACATATGGGTCGATTCGGGCATCAGTGAGACGAAGTCCCAGAACGTGTCGTGCGCGGTCGCGGCCTGCGGAATCTGGAAATGCGGCTCGGGCTTCGCCGCATGAATCAGATCGGGGAACTTCATCGCATCTTGAATGAAGAACACCGGGATGTTGTTTCCAACGAGATCCCAATTTCCTTCGTCGGTGTAGAACTTCACCGCGAAGCCCCGGACATCACGTGCGGTATCCGTCGACCCGCGCTCCCCAATGACCGTCGAGAAACGAACGAACACCGGAGTGCGCTTCCCTGCTTGGGTGAAGGGTGCTGCGCGCGTCACGTCAGCCATCGATTTGTAACACTCGAAGTAGCCGTGCGCGCCAGAGCCCCGCGCATGAACGATCCGCTCCGGGATGCGTTCATGGTCGAAGTGCGTGATCTTCTCGCGAAGGATGAAATCCTCGAGCAACGCCGGGCCGCGCAAGCCAGCCTTGAGCGAGTTCTGGTTGTCCGCAATCGGGACGCCTTGGTTGGTCGTGATCCGCTGGCCCGTCGCGTCCGTACGAACGCGATCCAAGGGAAGTGTTGCGGGATTGGCGCCCAGGTTTGGCTTGCCGGAACCGACTTTGGCCGACGGGATTGCCTCGGTGAGCGTGCTCCCCGTGACGCTAGCATCCGACGGCCTGACCGTCGGCCCTTGTCGGGGGACCGCCGACGCAGAGCCATATTCGCCGGCCTTGATAGGATTGAAAGGGACCTCGGCAACAAGGCTCTGAACCCCTTCCAGTTTGCTCGCCAAAGCGTCGCTCGGCCCTTTGTTGTCCGCGCGTGCCGGTCCACTCACGGTCGAGCGCGCACTGGTCGTCGACGCGGCTGCGGATGCTCGCGTAGGGCCCGACGCCTCCGTCTTTTGTTTGGGTGCAGTTTTCTTTGTGGGCATTGGACTCCATCGAGTTGACAAAAAAATGTGTAAAGGGTCGTCCCAGTCGGACGTCAGGGCTGGAGAACGACCTTGATGCAGCCATCCTTCTTGTCGCGAAACATCTCGTAGGCGGCTGGCGCCTGATTCAGCTTCAATCGGTGCGTGATGACGAAGGATGGATCGATCTCTTTCTTCTCGATCTTCGCGAGGAGGGGCTTCATGTAGCGGTGCATGTGGGTTTGGCCGCTTTTCACGGTCAGGCCCTTGTTCATGAACGCGCCGACGGGAATCTTGTCGGCAAAGCCGATGTAAACGCCGGGCACCGAGACGGTGCCGCCTTTACGGCAGCAGTAAATCGCTTCCCGGAGGACATGGGCTCGATCGGTGGTGAGTTTGACGGCCGCCTTCACCTTGTCGACCACGGCGTCGAGGCTGCCGGTGCCGTGAGCTTCCGCGCCCACGGCATCGATACACCGGTCCGGGCCCCGGCCCGACGTCATCTCCTGCAAGCGGTCGTAAACGGGCTCGCTACCGAAATCGATCGTTTCGGCCCGGCCGTGTCTGCGCGCCATTGCGAGGCGCTCCGCGACCCGGTCGATCGCAATCACGCGCCCTGCACCCAACAGCCACGCGCTCTGGATGGCGAACTGGCCAACCGGCCCGCAGCCCCACACCGCGACGGTGTCGCCTTTCTCAATCTCGGCATTCTCGGCCGCCATATAGCCCGTGGGGAAAATGTCAGAGAGAAACAGGACTTTCTCGTCGGAGAGGTCCGATTCAATCTTCAAGCAGCCGACGTCGGCGTGCGGAACTCGCAGGAACTCAGCTTGGCCGCCGGCGTATCCGCCAGTGAGTTGCGAATATCCAAATAGCCCCGCGGGCGCGTGCCCCATCGTTTTGGCGGCCATTTCTGCGTTGGGATTCGTCTCATCGCATGCCGCGAACAGGCCCTTCTTACAAAAGAAGCAGCTTCCGCAAGAGATCGTGAAGGGAACGACCACGCGGTCCCCCTTCGCCACCTTCGTCACGGCACTTCCCACTTCGACCACGATTCCCATCGGTTCGTGGCCGAGGATGTCCCCGCTCTTCATGGTTGGCATGTACCCGTCCAGAAGGTGCAGGTCGGAACCGCAGATGCCGCTGGAGGTGACCCTGATGATCACGTCTGTAGGGGCCTCAACTATCGGATCCGGAACGACGTCGACCCGAACGTCACCATGACCGTGCCAGCACAGTGCCCTCATCGACGACCTCCGGCATGGGCGCAAGCAAGCAATATGCCGATTAACATTGCGTGGTTCTTGTGAATCCGGGGCCGTCCTAAAACGGTCGTGCGAGAGGCAGTGCGCAAAGCCGCCCCACCCACACGCGATAGCCACGCACACGTCGATCGCGTGGGGTCGACGCACCCGCATCGTCCGCTTCGCGCGAACGCGAGGCGGCGCGGTTCACCGACAGAGCAGGACACGCACACGAACGTGCTAGAAGCCTCGGAAATG
>JALYHX010000869.1 GCA_030776305.1 Myxococcota bacterium | reverse complement strand
AGGCGCCTGGGCATGCCGAGACGCCGGCGAACGAGGCGGCGTCCGCCTCGAACGACGACGCTACCGCCGCGTGGAATGGTGTGCTGTTCGACAAGTTCGAGCGCTTTCGAGACATCCTCACGAATGGGTTTACTCGGCACAGCGATGCCGCGCTCGAACGCGATCCGATCGCAACGGGTGCGCGGGTCCTCGACGTGGGGTGTGGCTTCGGTGACGTGACTTGTACGATCGCTCGCCTCGTCGGCCCGGCGGGGGCCGCCTCGGGCGTCGATGTGGCCGCGCGTTTCGTCGAAGCCGCTCGAAGCGACGCGCAGCGTGCGGGCATCGCGAACGCGAAGTTCTTTTGCGCCGACGTGCAGACCGGCGAGCTGGGTGGTCCCTACGACGTCATCTTCTCTCGCTTCGGCACCATGTTCTTCGCGAGGCCCGTCGCGGCCGCGCGCAACTTGAAGCGCTCGCTCGCTCCGGACGGCGTCCTGAGCATGGTCGTGTGGCGCAAGCGAGAGGACAATCCGTGGGTCCACGTTGCCGAGAAAGTGGTCAAAAACCTCGTGCCAGAACGGCACGACACCGCGGAACCCACGTGTGGCCCAGGCCCGTTTTCGATGTCGAATGCCGACGTGACGACCGACATCCTTGCACAGGCGGGGTTTCGCCAGGTTCGCCTCGAGCGGTACGACTCGCCCGTCCACATCGGTCGCGACGTCGACGAGGCGATCCAGTTCGCCCTTGCGCTGGGTCCGGCGGGAGAAGTCATGCGCCTCGCCGGAGAGGAGGGTGAGCTTCGAAAACCAGCGGTGATCTCAGCATTGAGAGAGGCGCTCGCCCCCTACGTGCATGGGGAGGGTGTGGTGATGCCGTCGAGCTCGTGGATCATCACAGCGCGCTGACCGCTGGCGCTCGGATCGGAGGGGGGGGCCGTCAGCCATCCCGGCTTTCGTCCCCTCCCCCCCGATTAGTTTTCAACCACCGGCGGGTGCATCGACAGCCGGACCGGCATCGATTGGCTGAACATCGGGCGCGCCGGCGTCGATGACAGGCGCGCTGTCGGGTGCCGCATCCATTCCGCCGGCCGTGCCCGCGTCGGGCATCATCATGGCCGGCGTACGGCACGTGGTGAACCCTTGCGGGGCAATTCCGCCGCCACGGCAGACGAGACCCGTGGGGCATTCAGAGCTCGTCTGGCAGACCTGAGCCCTGTTGTTGCCGGTACACGTGGGCTGGCAGACCGAGACATTGTTCTGACCGCCTGTGCCGTTCGTCACGCAGCACACGTTCGGCGTTGCACAATTCGCCTGGCCCGTGCACGTGTAGCTGTCGTTACCACCCGTGTCACAGCCCGTGAGCGTATCGCACGTGTTGGTGTTGCCGCCGCCGCCGCCGGCGCAGCACACTTGCGGAGCTGTGCACGTCATGCCGGAACAGGCAATCGCTCCGGTACCGGGCGTCGCGCCCGGCGCAATGAGCGGAGGCTGGCAGAGCAGAATGGCCGTGCCGTTTGGAGCGGGTCCGCCGCCGCGGCAGGTCGTGCCCATGGGGCACTCCGAATCCGTCAGGCAAACTTGCGCCCTGTTATTCCCGGTGCAGGTCGTCTGGCAGGCCGAGACATCGTTATTTCCCCTCCCCGTCGCGAACGTCACGCAGCAAATCTGCGCCCCTGTGCAATTCGTCTTGCTCGTGCACGTGTAGCTATCGTTTCCGGCGCTGTTGCAAGCCGCGAGCGCTTGACACATCGGCCCGCCGCCGCCGCCCCCAGAGCAGCACACGTCCGGGGCGTTGCATGTGGCGCCTCCGCACGTGACCATCCCCATCCCCGGCGTCGCGCCGGGAGGAATGATCGATCCGGCATCGGTGCCGCCGCTGCTCGCACCACCGCTGCTGCTGCTGCTGCCTCCGCTGCCGCCGCTGCTCGCGGTGCCGCCGCTACCGCCGCTGCTGGTGGTGCCTCCGCTGCTGCTGCCGCTACTCGTTCCGCTGTCCGAGTTGCCCGGATTGTTCGTCGTTCCGCCGCACGCGGCGACAACGGCGATGCCGAATGACACGAAAATAAGTGCATGATTCCATTTCATGAGAATTTCTCCCGTTGCATGGCGCCAATCGCTGACGAGCGCATCGTACCGAAGGATCGAGCCGATGCATCTTATAGCAGCAACGCTCTCCCGGTTTCTCGAATGGGACCGAATATGCGATGGCTGCTCGAGTTACAGCCCTGCGGTGTTTTTGAAGGTCTTTTTACCGGACACGACAACGAATCGGCGTCCCTGCCACGATTCGGTCTCAGCAATAGATTCATTGCGACTTCATTCTTCTACCAATTCCTGCACTATCCTTTCGCGCCAACACGAAGGAGGGCACTCGCATGGAGTATCGGTCGCTAGGAAATAGTGGGCTCAAGGTTCCGGTGCTTTGCCTCGGCGCGATGACGTTTGGAGAGGCAGACGACAAATCGTTCATGCACAAGGTCGGCTGCGACGAAAGAACGTCGTTCGCCATCATGAGCCGCGCGCTCGAACGCGGGGTCGGCTTCATCGACACCGCCGACGTCTACGGCCAAGACGGACTATCCGAGCGCATCGTCGGGGCGTGGATGGCAGAGACCAGAAATCGCGACCGCGTGGTACTCGCAACCAAGTTTCGCTTCCGGATGGGCGAGGGGCCGAATTCCACCGGCGCTTCGCGCTACCGCATCGTCCGAGCGGTGGAAGACAGCCTGCGCCGCCTCAAGACGGACCGCATCGACCTTTACCAAATCCACATGCAAGACATCGATACCCCCGAACAGGAAACGCTGCGCGCGCTCGACGACCTCGTGAGAGCGGGCAAAGTCCTTTATCTGGGAGCGAGCAACTACGCGGCGTACCGCCTCACCGACAGTCAATGGATTTCAAGAACCGATCACGTTCATCGATTCGTCGCGCTGCAGATGCAGTATAGCCTGATGGTTCGCGACATCGAACGCGAGCATGTGCCCGTGTGCCGACAATTCGGGATCGGCGTCCTTCCTTGGTCGCCGCTTGCTGCCGGATTTCTGTCCGGCAAGTACGAGAGGAACCAACCGCCACCGCCCGGCGGTCGCCTGGAGAAATGGAAGGAGCGCTTCGCAGATTTCGACACCGACCGCGGCTGGCGCACGCTCGACGCCGTGAACGCGATCGCCAAGGAGAAGCGAACGACCCCGGCGGCCATTGCACTCGGCTGGGTGCTCGGGAGACCGGCGGTCGCGTCCGTCA
>JALYHX010000868.1 GCA_030776305.1 Myxococcota bacterium | reverse complement strand
AC
Organism: Myxococcota bacterium; assembly: GCA_030776305.1. Lineage (GTDB taxonomy): Bacteria > Myxococcota_A > Polyangia > Polyangiales > Polyangiaceae > Palsa-1150. Next base: position 2,472 of record JALYHX010000868.1, on the reverse strand, counting down.
TATTGGAAGAAAATCGCGCCGGCTTACCTCGAAGAGATGAGCGAGATCCATCGACTGGAGCCGTACGTGTATGCGCAAATGATCGCCGGCAAGGACGCGCCGCGCCATGGCGAAGCCAAGAACTCATGGCTCACGGGGACGGCGGCATGGAACTTCGTCGCGCTGTCGCAGCATCTCTTGGGCGTGCGGCCCGACTTCCACGGCTTGCGGGTCCATCCCGTCATCTCGAAGGAGCTGTCGACTTTCACGCTGACGCGCAAGTGCCGCGGGGCAGAGTACGTCGTGCGCGTGAAGAATACGGCTGGGGGCGCGAAGGCGCCGAAGTTGACGGTCGACGGCCAGCCGGGGATGGGCGACCTCGTTCCGTACGCGCCGCCTGGGTCGCGCGTCGTCATCGATTGTGAGGTGTAAGGCGTGACCCATGTCCTCGAGGTCGATGGCGTCGAGCTGGAGATCGATCCGCAGGTCGGGGGGCGAATCACTTCTTTTCGGCACGGCGATTTCGAGGTTCTGTCGTCCTCGGCGATCGACGCGAACAACTACGGCTCCACTTTCTGGACGAGTCCACAGAGCGACTGGGGCTGGCCGCCTCCGGCGGAGATCGACCGAGGGCCGTACACGATCGAATCGCATGCGGGAGACCTCACGCTGACGGGTCCGCCGAGTGACCTGCTCGGCGTCAAAGTGTCGAAGCGCTTCACGGTGGACCGCACGCGGCGAGCGATCGTGATCGAGTACACGCTTGAGAATGTGAGCCGGGCGCCGAGGACGTACGCTCCGTGGGAAGTCACGCGGGTGCAGGCAAGGGGGCTCACGTTTTTTCCCACGTCTTTCCCGATCGCACCGTCGTCATGCTCCGGGAAGCTGGCGCTCGACGAACGCGACGACGCGGTGTGGTACGCGCACGTTCCGGAGCCCCTGCCACCGGACGGGTTGAAAGCGATGGTTCGTGGCACGGCGGGGATGCTGGCCCACGTGGCGGGGGGCTATTTGTTCGTCAAGCGTTTCGAGCCGGTTCCACCGGAGAAGCAGGCACCAGGCGAGGGGAGCATCGAGGTCTACGCCAATCCCCGCTACGTCGAGCTCGAAGTGCAAGGGCGCTACAGCAGGATCGAGCCCGGCGCCAAGGCCACGTGGTCCGTCGTCTGGTCGTTGCGGAAGCTGCCGTCCGGCATCGCCGCGGCGGCGGGAAGCGGGGGGCTTCTGGCTTTCGCACACGCGATGGGTGCATAGCGTCGTTCATCGGCCGCGAAAAAGAAGGTCTTGCGCCGCTGCGGCGAAAGGTGCATTTGCGTGAGCCGCTGAGCACGGGTGTGGGAACTATCCGCCGAGCCCCATCGGGGACGCGAACGTCAGGAACAGTCGATGCGCGCAATGACGGCAATGTTGGTCTTCGGTGCAGTGCTGGCGCACGCCGCGTTGGCGGCGGCCCAAACATCCGCGGCCCCTGCTTCATCACCTCCCGCGGAAACGGGATCGTCGGGTCTGCCCCCTCCGGAGCCGGCCGCGGGCGCCGCGCCCTCGCCGCCTCCGTCGTCGGGGGGAAACTCGTCCGGGATGCTGCCGCCTCCGCAGGCGGGTTCACTCGTCGAGGGCCAGAACCTCACGACCACTCCGAATCCAACCGCGCTCGCGCCGTCGGCTTCCGACGAGTGGCGCTTCGGGTTCCACGGCTTCAGCCGGTATCCGATGCGCGTCGGCTTCGGCAATCGACCGGGTTGTCCCGCGGGGGTGGCGCCGGGGACGAACGTCACCCCCAGTGGCAGCACGAACACCGCGGGGTCCCTGACGCAGATTCCTTGCGCCGGGCCGGGGCAGAGCCATACCGCCCTCCACACGCCCTTCGCGCCGGATACGCAGTATTTGGACTGGCGCTATGACCGGCAGCAGGAATACGACTGGACCGAGCTCTTCTTCAATTACGGCAACTCGGTCGTCACAGGCACGGTGGCCATCCAGGCATTCGGCTTCTCCGATGCCGAGTACATCAACTGGAGCAACTCGGCGTCGCAGCTCGGAATCGCGCAGGCGTACCTGACGATTCACCCCGACCTCGGGCTGGCCGCCCTTCGCCTCACGTGGAAGGTCGGCTCGTTCTGGGACCGGTACGGGATGGCGAGCCAGTACGACGCGGGCAAGTACGACACGTACATGTTCGGTCGCACTCATCAGATGGGCGAGTCGCTGGCGGCGGAGTACACGCTCGACGATCTGACGTTCCGTCTGTCGCACGGCTTCGGCACACGCGGCGAACAGATCGCGTTCACGCCCCTTCAGTATGGACTGCCGACGTTCCCGGCCGGTTCCGAGAACAACTACCCGGGCTTCACGCTCCTGAACCACCTTCACGCGGGCGTTTCATACAAGAAGGTCGTGGACTTCAACGTGCACTACCTATCGTCGTGGGCGCAGGACTACCGCGCGGTCGGCGTCAACAACGGTACGACAACCGACGGCCACATCGACGTGTAC
>JALYHX010000867.1 GCA_030776305.1 Myxococcota bacterium | reverse complement strand
TCAGTGAGGTACGTATAAGACAGTCCGTGGAAGCCGTAGCGTTCAACGCCTTGCGCCGCGTAGCGGAGGGGGATGGGAAGGAGGCGCGAGACGCGCGGCATCGTGCGGTGGAAGGCCGTGTCGAAGCAAGCAATCTGGGGAACGGACGGAGCGCGCGCACGCATCGCTTCGATGATTGCGATCTCGGCAGGCATGTGATCGGGGTCGAGGGGAGCGAGCCGTCGCAATTCGGCCAGCAGGTCGGGCGTGAGGTGCTCGGGCGACGTATATCGCGGCCCGCCGTGGACGACGCGATGCCCTACTGCGCGGAGCGAGGAAAGACCGCCATGGGCATCGACCTGCGCGAGTGCTGCGTCGAGGGCGGGCGCAAGATCAGCCTCCCGCGGGCCGATGGGCGTGACACCGTGCGCGAGCACGCGCCGCGGGGGCGTGCCCGCGTCGAAGAGCCCGACCTTCAAGCTCGATGAGCCTGCGTTGAGCGTCAGGATCCGTAAGTTACGCATCTCGCTATCAGGATGCCCTCCAGGGCAATTCGAATAGGTCGACGAGATTCCATTCGCACTTGCCGCGAAGTGCCGCGTTCACGCTCGACATTCCGTACCTCAACTCCGCACGTCAACCAACCCCTGCGCGAGACGGATGCCCTGCTCGAGCGTATCCGCCAGAAACACGTGCTCATGCGCAACTTCTAGATTTGCCTTTTCGAAGACGCTGCGCGGTTCGGGCAGTGGCCCGGCGATGACGACCATCTTCTTCATCGATCGCAGCCGCTCGATCGCGCTCTCGAGAGCGACGAGGCCCGTGGCATCGATGACCGTCACCGTCCCCAGTGCCAGAACGACGACGCGCGCGGCCTCACCCACCGTTTCGACCGCACCCATCGCTTTCTGCGCCGCGCCGAAGAACAATGGACCGGCGATCTCGTAGACGATGACGCCCTTCGGCAGCGAGCGCGCCTCGTCGTCCGTCGCCGCCAGTGGGAAGACGCGTGCGCTCGTCAGCTCGGACATGCGCTTCATGAACAAGAGCGCGGCGAGAACGACACCGACACCGATCGCTATCACCATGTCGAAGACGACGGTCAGGACGAAGCACGTCAGAAGCACTGCCACGTCGGCGCGCGGCGCAACGCGAAGGATGTGAACGCAGTGGCGTCCATCCGCCATGTTCCACGCGACCAGAAGCAGCAAGGCCGCGAGGGCTGCCATCGGGACGTATGCGACGAGAGGCGCCGCGATGACGACGGCCACGAGCACGGTCAACGAGTGAACGACCGAACCGATCGGCGACGTGGCTCCGGCGCGGATGTTCGTGGCCGTGCGCGCGAGTGCCCCCGTGGCTGCGATCCCGCCGAAGAACGGCGCCACGATGTTGCCGAGACCGAGACCGACGAGCTCCGCGTTCGGATCGTGTTTTTTGCCAGTCATCGCGTCGGCGATCACCGCCGAAAGGAGAGACTCGATGGCGCCAAGCATCGCAATGGCGAGCGCCGGGCCCCCGAGTTCACGAATCCGCGCGAAGCTCATCGGCCCGCCCGCGGCCCAGGGCACGATGGGCATGGGTGGCATCGGCGGAATGCCCGCGTAGTCGCGCCCGCCAACCGTGGAATGAAACCGCGAGCCAATGGTGGCGATACGAATCGATGGATAGGCGTGTGTCAGCGCCGTTGCAGCGAGCGAGACGACGACAAGGGCTACGAGCGGAGCTGGCACCATCTTGGTCATTCGTGGCCACAGGATGAGGAGTGCGAGCGTGAGCGCTGCGATCCCGATCTCGATCATCGAGGTGTCAGTTCGTGCGTCCCAGAGCGCCGCGACCTTTTCGAAGTAGCCGTCGGGCAGCCGGGCGACGGGCAGGCCGAAGATGTCCTTGATTTGCAGCGTCGCGAGCACAGTCGCGATCCCCGCCGTGAAACCCGTCGTCACCGGGTGCGGAATGAACTCGATGAATCGCCCGAGACGCGCCACGCCCATGACGAGGAGAAGGATGCCGGCCAACAGCCCCGCCGTAAGCAGCCCGGATAGCCCGTACTTCGACATGATCGGCGCGAGGATGACGACGAATGCCGCGGTGGGTCCGGTCACCTGGTGCTTCGAACCCCCCGCCAGCGCGACGACGATGCCGGCGACGATGGCCGTGTAAAGGCCATGCTGCGGCGCAACGCCGACGGCAATCGCCAGCGCCATCGAAAGCGGAAGCGCCACGATCCCCACCACCACCCCCGCAAGCGCATCCTGCCGCAGTCGCGTCAGCGAATACCCTTGCGCGAACGTGCGACGTAGGGCGACCGCTATCGGAATATCGAAGCGTGCCTTGGCCTGAGGGACGAGCGACGACTTCCTATGGGGCAAAGCAAATGAGAGCTTATGGTGATATCGTAAGCGTGAAAGCCCTTTCGGCAGGGGCGGTCGCGGAAGAGCGACGAATGCGACCTCATTCTCAACGGCTATGTCGCGTTCTTGGATCCGCCGAGAGAGAGTGCGACGGCCGCCATCAAGGCGCTGCAAGAACACGGCCTCTCCGTCAAAATCGTGACGAACGACAACGACCTCGTGGCCCGGAAAATATGCAAAGAGGTCGGCCTGGCCACGGAATTCGTGCTCTTGGGCGACTCCGTCGAAAGAATGACCGGCGCAGATCTCGCCGCCGAGGTCGAAAAGGTCACCTTCTTCGCCCGCGTTTCGCCCGCGCACAAGCCGCGCATCATCAAGGCGCTTCGGTGCACCGGGGGGCCGTCGTGCAGACGGCGGCGACTGACGCCCTCTTCATAGCTCGGCGGATCCTTGACGAGCGCCAGGATGCGACGGAGCACGTCATCGGCGTCGGCCCGGGTACCTTGCGCTAGCTTGACCAGTGTCTTCCAGTAGCGGCCCGCACGGAGGGCCACCCGATGTCGTCGTTTCGCGACCTGGGCAACAAGAACCCACTCGCGGCCTGAGTCATCCCGACCTACGGGTCCGATCCGCAGGCACGGAGCGGATTGGAGGATTGCTCACGTTCTATCGCCGAATGGCCGCATGACCCCCGAATCGATGCTGGATCAATAAGAGTTGACCGGTTACTACCAACAGAACTGCACGCGCCATTGTGCCCAAGTGTCGCTCGATCTTCCAATTCCACGACCGCGTCGGTCCAACTGGAGAAGTTGAGGAAACCGATATCTTTGGCACTGCTGTCCGGCATGGTCCTCTTCGGATGCCGCAGCTCGGATAGCACTCCTGCTGGCGGGAGCAGTGGCGGAATGGATGGCGGCAGCCGGGCCACGAGCGGCAGCAGCGGCACCGCCGGAGACGCGTCGACCATTACTGCCGAGGGGGTGTAGGTAATGCTAGCCCATCCAAGAGACCAAGCGTCTGCCCGCCCAAAAAGTGTCACGTACCGTTGGCTCGTGACAAGTCGTGGACGTCATTGGTTCCACCTGTTTTGAGA
>JALYHX010000866.1 GCA_030776305.1 Myxococcota bacterium | reverse complement strand
CGTCGGCAGCGTTCCGGTGCCGTCGGACAAGAGTATCGGCCACCGAGCGCTGCTTTTGGGCGCCTTGTGCGAGGGGCAAACGCGGGTCGCGGGGTTCTCGCACGGCGAGGACAACGTCTCGACCGCGAACGCACTGCGCGCCATGGGCGTGCGTGTCGAGGAGCCCACACCCACCGATCTTGTGATTCACGGGACCGGCCTCTTCGGCTTGCGGGCTCCCGACGGGGATCTCGACTGCGGCAACTCGGGCACGACGATGCGCATCCTCTGCGGGGTCCTGTCGGCGCAACGCTTCCGCGCGGTGCTGGTCGGCGACGAGACCCTCTCACGACGACCGATGCGCCGTGTTGCCGAACCGCTGCGGCGGCGCGGTGCGGTCATCGAGGGACGACCGCACCCCACCCGTCAGGGAGACATCATCGCGCCGCTCGTGGTCGGGCCGTTGGCGGAAGGACGCGAGCTAGGACCGCTGGAATACGAGAGTCCGGTCGCGAGCGCACAGGTCAAGAGCGCGACCTTGCTCTCCGGTCTCTTTGCCGACGGCGTGACACGCTTCAAAGAGCCGACGGTGTCGCGCGACCACACCGAGAGGATGCTCCGTTCGGTCGGCTGCCCGATCCGGACCGTCGGTCCGGTGATCGAGCTCGATCCGTCCGGCTGGGATCGCAAGCTGAGGGGCTTCGACATCGAAATTCCAGGCGACATTTCGGCGGCTGCATTCCTCGTCGTCGCAGCGCAGATCGTCGAAGGGTCGCGCGTGACCTTACGTGGGGTCGGGATCAACCCGACGCGCACCGGCCTGCTCGAAATCGCGCGCGACATGGGGGCTGGTCTCACAATAGCGCCACAGGGCGAGCGCGGGGGCGAACCCGTCGCGGAGTTGCATGCCTGGAGCACGCCGCTTCGGGCCGTCGTTATCGGCGGCGAGACGGTGCCACGCGCGATCGACGAAATCCCCATCGCCTGCGCGCTGGCGGCGCGCGCGCGCGGCCGGACGCGCATCGCGGATGCAGACGAACTCCGGCACAAGGAGAGCGACCGAATCGCGACGATGGTTGGCGTGCTCCGCGCTTTTGGCATCTCATGTGAAGAACGTCCGGACGGACTCGACATCGAAGGCCGATCGGATGCGTTGGAAGCAGCCGACGTCGACAGCCGCGGCGATCACCGCATCGCGATGACCGCAGCGGTGCTGGCGCTCGTCGCGCGCGCGCCTTCGCGCGTTCGGAATGCAGCGTGCATCGCCACGAGTTATCCCAAGTTCGTCGCGACGTTGCGTGCGCTCGGGGCGACCGTAGACGTAGAGCCATAGCAGAACGACCGTGCTATCCCTCGGCGCGTGAGCGACGCGCGGCGACCACGTCCGATCGTGGCCATCGACGGCCCGGCGGGCGCCGGAAAGAGCACGGTGGCGCGGCATTTGGCAGACGCGCTCGGGTTCATCCTCGTCGACACCGGTGCGCTGTACCGCGCAGTCGCCCTCGCCGCAGCGCGCGCCGGCGTGGACTGGAGCGATGGCCGTGCGCTCGGGGAGCTGGCTCGCGCGCTCGTCGCTCGCTGCGCCATCGCCTTTCACCGCGACGCCGCGCATGGCGGGCGTACGACGCTCGACGGCGAAGACGTGACCGAAGCCATCCGCACGCCGGACATCGGCATGGGGGCAAGTACGGTCTCGGCTCACAAGGAAGTGCGCGATGCGCTCCTGGACCTGCAGCGTCAAGCCGGGCGCACCGGTGGCGTGGTGCTCGAGGGCCGCGACATCGGCACCGTCGTCTTTCCAGACGCGGAGGTGAAGTTCTTCCTGACCGCGCGGGCGGAGGTGCGCGCGCGGCGCCGGTACGACGAACTGGCCGCGAGGGGTGCGCGACTGACGCTCGAAGAGACGCTGGCCGACGTGCTGCGCCGCGATGCACAAGACACGACGCGAGCCGTGGCGCCTTTGAGGCAGGCAGTCGATGCAGTGCTTCTCGACAACTCGGACATCACCGTGGAGGAGATCGTCGCGCGAATGGTGGGTCTGGTCCACGAAAGGACGTCGCATTGAGACGAGGCGTCGTTACGCACGTAGCGATCCTGCTGGCAATCGCGACCGCTTGTAGTGGCGCGCCAGGACGGTCCAGGCCGTCGAACCACCCCGTCCCTTCCTCTGCCGAGCCCCGGTGGCAAGACGTGTTCGAACGGACATGCGAGCTCGTCGTCGTCGTCCGCCCCCGAGCGTTACGTCGCGATGTCGTGTACGGACCGCTGCTGCAGCGCGCCATCGAGCTGGTTCGCGAGCAAAGCCGCGTCGTGGCGGCGACGGGCGCGCTCGACGCGATGATGGACGCGGAAGAAGTCGTGGTCGGCGCGCGCGAGACGCGCGAAGGCTCCGGCGACCTGGTTTTCGTCGTCCGTGGAGTTCGCGCCGAAGTCGACCCCGCAAAACTCATCGACGAAGCAGGTCGCGCCCTATGGGCGCCCGGCCCCGACGGACCAGCAACGGACGTTCGAGAGCTCGTCCCGGCCCATCCAGAGGCAGCCGCGGCTGGAGGAGGGGTCGAATCGCGTGGCAGAGAAGACGCGGCCGATGCGTCGCTCTTCGAGTTGCCCGGGCGCACCTGGGTGATCGCCACAGGAAGGGCGCGCACGCGGGCCCGGGATGCCTTCTCGCGGGCGCGCGAACCCGGCTCGGACGCTATGGACTCGCGACCGTCGAGGAGGGGCCTGCTCTCCGATGTCGACGGACACGCGCTCGCCGTGGTCCGGGTCAGTGGCCCGTCGTTGGTGTCGCGCGTCCGCGTGCTGCGCGCGCCCGGGTTGCTCGCCCCCGTCGGCCACGGCCTCGCATCCGTGACCGTTGTGCTGCCGCCCGGCGACGACCCGATCCTGCGCGCGATCTTCGCCTACAAGGACCACGAGGCGGTGCCGCCTGCCGAGACGACCGTCCGGAGCGCCATCGGTGCACTCACTTCGGCAAAGTCCGAAGACTACGGATGGTTGCGGCCTGCGACCGTGCGATCTTCGGATTGCTGCGTCGAGGTCACGACGCCGATGCCCCCGCGCCTCATGGACGGATTTCTCCACCCGGAGGCGGCTCTACCTCACGCAGCTGGAGCCTCCCCACGCTTTTGACGCGGTCGTTCCCCTTTGACAGAAGGGATCCTCCAAGCTATTCCGAGCGCTCGGACCCGGGCTGAGGATCGGTCTGCCCTCTGCCTACGGGCCTACACAGCACCCAATGCGCGTGCCTGGCACGCAGCGCGGACCGTCGAGGATTTCCCCAGCCACATGTCGACCCAAACCACGGCCCTGAGCTCCACAGGCAAAACAACGGAGCAGGCGGCCAATCCGGCCGAAGACTTCGCTTCTCTATTCGAAGCCAGCGTCAGCGCCGGCGACTTTGGCAAAGAAGGTGAGATCGTCCGAGGGACGGTCGTCGCCGTGCATCGCGACAACGTAGTCATCGATATCGGTGGCAAGAGCGAAGGAATCATCGCGCTCAACGAGTTCGCCGACGCGCAGGGCCAAACGCACGTCAAGCCGGGCGACGAGATTGACGTGTATATCGAGAGCCGGGAGAACGACGACGGTCTCGTGACGCTTTCCAAGGAGAAAGCGGACAAGATGAAGGTCTGGGATGAGATCTCGGCCGCGTGCGAACGCGACGAGCTCATCGAGGGTACGATCAGTCAGCGGGTGAAGGGAGGCCTGTCCGTTACGATCCGCGGCGGCGTCAAGGCGTTCCTGCCGGGGTCGCAGGTGGACCTGCGCCCCATTCGCAACTTGGACAAGCTGATCGGCCAGACCTACCAATTCAAAGTCATCAAGTTCAACAAGAAGCGCGGCAACATCGTGCTCAGCCGGCGCGTTCTCCTGGAAAAGGAGCGCGACGAGCAAAAGACGAAGACACTGGAAACCCTCGAGGAGGGGAAAGTCGTCAAGGGAGTCATCAAGAACATCACCGAGTACGGGGCCTTCGTGGACCTCGGAGGCATCGACGGCCTTCTGCACATCACGGACATGAGCTGGGGTCGGGTCAATCACCCGTCGGAGATTTTCCAGGTCGGCGACGAGGTCACCGTTCGCGTCCTCAAGTACAACGCCGAGACCGAGCGAGTGAGCTTGGGCCTGAAGCAGACCCAAGAGGATCCGTGGAGCCATGCCGAGGAGGCATTCCCGCCCGGCAAGAAGGTGCGCGGCAAGGTCCAGTCGATCACGGATTACGGTGCGTTCGTCGAACTCGAGCCGGGGGTCGAGGGGCTCATCCACGTCAGCGAGATGTCTTGGACCAAGAAGGTCAAGCATCCGAGCAAACTGCTCGAGGTTGGCCAGGAGGTCGAGTGTCAGGTCCTCGAGGTGGACGCCAAGAGCAAGCGTATTTCGCTTGGCTTGAAGCAGCTCGAGCCCGACCCTTGGACGCTCTTCACCGAGAAGTACAAGCCCGGCGACAAGATCACGGGCAAAGTGCGGAGCATCACCGACTACGGAGTCTTCATCGGCATCGAAGAGGGTGTCGACGGGATGGTGCACAAGAGCGACGTGTCGTGGACGTCCAAGGTCAACAACCCCAGTGAGATGTACAAGAAGGGGGACGAGGTCGAGGCCATCATCCTCAGCATCAACCATGACGACAAGAAGGTAAGCCTCGGGGTCAAGCAGCTCTGGGACGACCCGTGGCCGACGATCTTCAACGAGCTACCGCCCGGCAAGATCGTCAAGGTCAAGGTGATGAGCGTCGTCGACTACGGGGTCTTCGTTCAAGTGCGTGACGGCATCGACGGGCTCATCGCGCAAAGCGACCTCGTTTCGCCGAAGGACGAGAACGGCGAAGAGAGGCCATTTCGCCCAGGCGAGGAGGTCGACGCGGAGGTCGCAAACATCGACTCCCAGGACCGACGCATCACTCTGTCGATGCGCACGGGCGCGGCTGCCCCGGCAGCGACCTCGCCGGAAGGCAAGGCTACCCAGCGCGCGTCGAAACCTCCGAAGAAGAGCGCGGCTGCGGAAGCAGGGGCTGGTGGGACGATCGGTGAGCTCATCAAACAGAAGTTCGGCGACAAGCTCACGTCCATGGGTGAGTCGAAGAAAGACGACGACAATAGCGACGAATAGTTTCGGCGCACGACGGATCCCTCCTCCGTCGTCGCGGCGGACGATTGAGCCCATGCCTGAGCATGTCTGAGTGGCTGTGGGCTCCTTGGCGGATGGAATACATCCTCCGTTCGAAGTCGGGCGAGTGCGTCTTCTGCGGTCTGGCGTCGGCGCCGCGCGTAGCCTATCGAAGGGATCTCGTCCTCATCGTTCAGGGGCACGCGTTCGTATGCCTGAATCGATATCCATTCGCTTCGTCCCACTTGCTCGTCGTGTCCCGGCGCCACGTATCTGACCTGGGGGAATTGCCGATTGACGAGTATCAATCCATGATGGCCTTGGTGCGCGAGGTCACCGTGCGCCTGCGTGACGCGACCCACGCGGAGGGTCTGAACGTGGGACTCAATCTGGGAAGGGCCGCGGGCGCAGGTATCGCCGACCACGTCCATGCGCACGTCGTTCCGCGCTGGAACGGCGATAGCAACTTCATGCCCGTGCTGGCGGACGTTCGAGTCATGCCCGAATACCTGGACCAAACGTGGCTACGCCTTCTGCCGTTCTTCGCCGATCTTCCCGGATAATATTTATAATATTGAACGGGTCGGCCGACCGACATCCAAAGCGAGCGAGAGCGTTTCTGTCGCTCGGCAAGCGTTCCTCGGCTAAGACCGCACCCATGCCCGCTCCGAACGCGCTTCGTTGGCGGCGGCGATTGTTTCTCGGCGTGGCCGCGGTCATCGCCGCGGCGGTGGTGGTAGCTGCCCACGACGTGATGCTCCCGTTCGTGCTCGCGGTGCTCATTGCTTACGTCCTCACGCCGCTGGTGGCTGCGGTCGAGCGGCATCGTGTGCCCCGCGGACCCTCGATCATCATCGTGTATACCGTGGTCCTCGGGTCGATTGCGGTGTTCTTGCACGGCATCGCACCTCGCATCGCTCACGAATTCCGCAACCTCCGCGGTGAGCTCCCCACACTCGCCGCCGAAGCACGCGAAAAATGGGTGCCGGCAATCACCGAGCGCCTCCGCGCCATTGGAGTGACTCCGGCCCAGCCCGCTCCGCCTGACGACGCCGCAGAGCCGGGACCGGCGAGCGCATTCATCATTCGATCTCAGCCCGACGGGACAATCGTCGTCGACGTCGGCGCCGGAGTCACCATCAGCGAGGCGAAACATGGGTATGTCGTCGAGCCGACACGCGACAAGAAGGACGAGCCTTTCGATCCCAACCGACTCATCGCGGATGCCGTGGGCAAGACGTTTGCTTACGCACAGCACAACTCGCTCGAAATCGCGCGTGCAGTGCGCAACCTGATCGCCAGTGTCAGCCGCGCCGTCTTCATCTTTTTCATCACGCTGATGATGGCGGCGTACATCATCCTGACGCGCGAGCGTATCGTGGGCTTCGTTCGGTCTCTGGTCCGCGAGAGTGCACGCACGAACTTCGACGCGCTCTTCAGGCGCGTAGACGAGGGCCTCTCCGGCGTTGTCCGAGGTCAGCTGATCATCTGTGGGATCAACGGGGTCCTCAGCGCGATTGGCTTCGCGATCGTCGGATTGAAATATTGGCCCGTGATGGCGCTCATGGCGGCCGTGTTCTCGCTGGTCCCCATCTTCGGATCCATCGCGAGTGCAGTCCCCGCCGTCGTCGTCGGCCTTACCCAGGGCCTCGGGACGGCCACCTTCGTTCTGTTGTGGATCATTGGAATTCACCAGTTCGAAGCCAACGTGCTCAACCCGAAGATCATGGGCGACTCCGCAAAGATCCATCCTGTCCTCGTCATCTTTTCGCTCCTCGTCGGCGAACATTTCTTCGACGTGGTGGGCGCACTCTTGGCAGTGCCAGCGATGTCCATCGCGCAAAGCCTGTTCCTCCACTTTCGGGCGGTGACGGAGACGACGGACCCAGAGTTGGACCTATGAAGCGCGGCGCGTCTGCTAAATTCGGGGGCTCATGGATTTCGACCTGACCGAAGAGCAACGGATGATCCGCGAAACGGCGCGAGACTTCGCCGCTCGAAAGATTGCCCCGAAGGCGGCCGAGCTCGACAAGACCGGTCGTTGGCCGGGCGAGATCGTCTCCGAGATGGCCGGGCTCGGCCTGCTCGGGATGACCATTCCCTACGAATATGGCGGCGCCGGACTCGACATGCTGTCGTACGCGCTCGCCATGGAGGAAGTGAGCGCCGCCTGCGCGAGCTGCGGCGTCATCATGAGCGTCAACAATTCGCTATTTTGCGACCCCCTGCACAAATTCGGCACCGAAGAGCAAAAGAACCGTGTGCTGACGCCGGTAGCCCGAGGCGAAAAGCTCGGGTGCTTCGGGCTCACCGAGCCAATGAGCGGATCGGATGCGCAAACGATGACCACGAACGCGGAAAAGACCGCGGACGGTTGGGTGATCAACGGCGCAAAGAACTGGATCACCAACGGTCCGCAGGCCGACTGGATTCTCGTATTTGCAGTGACGGAGCGCACT
>JALYHX010000865.1 GCA_030776305.1 Myxococcota bacterium | reverse complement strand
GCGGAGCGCAGCTCGGCGCGCTGCGTTCCCGACGGAGAGGCGTCGTGCGAGTCGGCCCTGGGAGGCGCAGGGAGAGGCGCGGAGGCGGACCCCGCCTTGAACTGCGTCGCGCTCACGGCGATTGGGGCGCGCACTTCCGCTGGGTCGTGCGTCACACGGAGAGTCCCTTGAGCGTTGGCCGCCATGAATTCGACGTGTGCCGGAGCGGCGACGACCGCACCCAACGTCGACCCTACGCGCGGCGCGGCGCCGAGCGAAACGACACCCTCGTTCAAATCCGTCACCACGAGCTGTCCCATTCGCGCAACACGCAAGTGCGTCCCGTGAATGGCGACGCGCGACGGCCCAACATCCACCGCGAGGGCTTCTCCGCTGGCGACCGGAACCACCTGCGCCTCGACCGCGCCGTATGCAAGCGCGACCACGAGCGCTCCTTGCACATGAGTTACCGTCGCGCTCGATCCGCGTTCGAAGACGAGCGTCAGTTTGCCTGGGCGACCCAGCGTCACCTGCGCGCCGCGAGCTTCAATCACGTCTCCGAGTCGAACCGTCGCCCCCACCGCCGTGGGTCGGCCGTCCATGAGCACTTCGCCTTCGCCGTCGATGGCAACGATACTTCCCGCCTCATCGGCGGCGCCGCGAGGCTCCAAGTCGAGCGCGTGCTGCTCGCGCGTCTTGCCGATGATGACGGCCAGGGTCAATGCGCCGACGAACCCCATGATGCCCACCGTCCACGCTCGATTTCGGCGTGGGGTGAGGGCCTCCCGCTTCGCTCGTTCGTCCGCCTCAATTGCGCCAAACAGCCCTCGATCCACGGCGGCCCAGTCGACCCGTTGGACCTCTTCCTTCCCCCAGTGATGGCCCGCGTCCACCAACAAACGATGCAGCCCCTTGGTCATGGTTCCCCTCGCGATGCCTTCGAGAAGGACAGTTGCAGGGCGGCAAGTGTGGGTTCCTCGGCCAGCATTGCCTCGATGTCCCGACGAGCATAAAAAAGCCTTGTGCGCACGGTGAGCACTGGCGCACCCACGATTCTCGCAATTTCGTCCGGCGCAATCCCCTCCAGCTCGTGAAGTACGAAGACGACGCGTTTCTTGTCCGCGAGGCGATCCAACAGTCGCCCAAGAGCACGCATGCGCTCACGCCGCTCGACGTCTTCGTCTGGGGCGATATCCAGGCTTCGGGTCGCCGCGTCCGGAGGAGGTTCTTGGGAGAATATGGGGCGGCTCCGAGCCGCACGTCGATGCATGAGGACGACGTTGACCGTGACGCGGTGCAGCCACGTGCTGAATTTCGACTGTCCCCGGAAATCCTTCAGGCTGCGGTAGACCTGAACGAACACCTCCTGAATGACATCCTCGAGATCGCTGCGCGGACCGACCATGCGATACACGAGACGCGCGACGTCACTGCGGTGACGCTCGTATATTTGCCGGAACGCGATGGTGTCGCCGCCGGCCGCGCACGCGATGAGCCGCTCTTCGTCGGGCACCCGCCTCACCTCACGCATCGCGCGATGCTCGAAGCTCGAAATGGCGCCGAGCTGCTGAAACTGCGCGGTGGTGGCGCCCACACTTGAATTCGATGCGCGCCTGCGGCTGGCATTCAAGGCTCGGGGCACGTCTCATCGCGCCGGCCGATGAGAGTTGCTGGCGGGTTAAAACAACGCGCGCAGTTCGACCTTCTCTAGCTTCTTGAGCTCCAAGAGGTGGTTGATCGCACGGAGGATGCGCGTTTTCGTGGGCCCGCTCAGGTTTGCTCCCTGAGCGGCTGCATCCAGCGCGCGGCGCGTCACGGGGCGACCCGAGCGAGGCTTGCGGGTCTCTTTCGTTACGCCATCGCCGCCGTCACTTGCCGCCTTCCGCACGCGTCGCTTGTTCAATCGGATGAGCCTGTCCTCAGGCTGCAACTGCTCAAGGCGATGCGACGCGGCGAGGATTCGTCTGGCATCGATCTTATGTGCGGCAATGAATTGGGAGAACTTCGTGTCGGCCATGGTGGTTTCCTAGTTGCTCTTCGGCCCAGACGCTAGCGAACCCGTCCACCAACTGCAAGACACCGCGGCGAAGCTTCCGTCTCGAATTCGAGAGGCACTCGCCAGCTGGTCTGAGGCGGCAAATCTCTCGAGTCCCATCGTTGCTTGGCGAATCAACATTGATGCAACGGGGCGCCGGCACCATGTTCACATCATGGCGGACGCGGATCAGCATGACACGGGGCTCGAGGGGGTCGTCGTCGCGGACACGAGGTTGAGTGACGTCGATGGGCAACGGGGGAAGCTCGTCATCGCGGACCAGGACGTCGAGGTACTCGCCGGAGCGCGCCCCTTCGAGGAGGTGTGCGCGCTTCTTTGGGGGGCGACCAGGGACGAGGTCGCGGGGCGCATCGGCCAAGCGCGAGCGGAGGCGTTCAATCGGCTACCGTGCCTTGGCGATGCACTCGATCGGGGTTCCGGCATGGACGCGCTGCGTGCCGGCCTCGCCCACGCGAACACGTCTGGCGATGCGCTCACGGACGCAACGTCAGTCGTCGGCGCGGCGGCCGTCATCGTGTCTGCATGGTTGCGGACACGTGCACGCGCTGCTCCCATTTCTCCCGATTCGACGCGGGGTCATTCCGAGGACTTCCTACGAATGGCGCTCGGCGCACAGCCGGCCCCGCAGCGATCGCGCGCGCTCGATACCTACCTCGTGACCGTCTGCGACCATGGAATGAACGCCTCGACGTTCACAGCGCGGGTAGTCGCGTCGACCGGCTCGGACATGATCTCCGCAGTGGTTGCCGCCGTCGGCGCGCTGAAGGGGCCGCTGCACGGTGGCGCGCCCGGGCCCGTCCTCGACATGCTCGACGCCATCGGAACTCCGGAGAAGGCGCGAGCGTGGCTCGAGGGCGAGCTTCACGCCGGTCGGCGCATCATGGGAATGGGGCACCGCATCTACCGTGTCCGCGATCCACGAGCGGCTGTCTTCGAGAGGCAAATCGAACGCCTCGCAGAGAGCGCCGTGGATGCAAGCGCCGACGAGGTCAAACGCATGCGGGCCCGCCTGGCGCTCGCTCGCGCGGTCGAGCACGAAGCCGAGTCACTCCTGAGCGCGCGTCACCCCGATCGCCCATTGCGTGCGAACGTCGAATTCTTCACCGCCGTACTGCTCGAGGCGATTGGGCTTCCCCGAGAGTCCTTCGCGCCGACGTTTGCCCTAGGGCGCGCCGCCGGTTGGTGTGCCCACGTCATGGAGCAGCGAGCGCGCGGACGCCTCATCCGACCGGCATCGAGATACATCGGGGCGACACCCGCGTAGACGGACCTTTGCTCCTGTGTCATCCCATTTTCCATGAGTCTTCCGCCCGTCTTCATCGTTGGTGCCTGCCGCACCCCCATCGGCTCCTTCCTGGGCTCGCTGTCGTCGGTACGCGCGCCCGATCTCGGGAAGACCGCAATCAAGGGGTCGCTCGCGCGCGCCCGGCTGGCCCCCGACGCCGTAGAAGAAGTGTTCATGGGCAACGTCCTATCCGCTGGCATCGGCCAGGCGCCCGCCCGTCAGGCCTCGATCCGGGCCGGGATTCCGAACACGGTACCGGCGACGACCGTCAGCAAAGTCTGTGGGTCCGGGATGCAGGCCGTCATCTTCGGCGCGAAGACGCTCGCCCTCGGCGACGCGGATCTCGTCGTCGCGGGGGGCATGGAGTCGATGTCGAACGTGCCCTATTACCTCGACAAGGCGCGCACCGGTTACCGGATGGGCGACGGCAAGATCGTGGACGGCATGATTTTCGACGGCCTTTGGGATCCGTACAGCAACGTCCACATGGGAAGCTGCGGCGACATGTGCGCCCAACGATACGAGCTCACGCGCGCGCGTCAGGACGAATTCGCCACGGAGAGTTTTCGCCGCGCGCTCGCCGCGCAGAAAGAGGGGCTCTTCGAGGCGGAGATCGAGCCCGTCGTCGTTCCGCAAAAGAAGGGTGAGGCGCTGAGCGTCAGGACCGATGAGGGGCCAGGAAGAGGAGACCCATCGAAGTTCGCAAGTCTGAAACCCGCGTTTTCTGCGGAAGGCACAATCACGGCCGCCAATGCTTCGAGCATCAACGACGGGGCGAGTGCCCTCGTTCTCGCGAGCGAGCGCGCCGTGCGTGAGCACAAACTAACGCCCATGGCACGGATCGTCGGCTACGGAGGCGCGGCGCAAGCGCCGGAGTGGTTCACGACGGCGCCCGCAAAGGCCATCGAAGGTACGCTCGCAAAGCTCGGGCTGAAGAAAGAACAGATCGACCTCTTCGAGATCAACGAGGCCTTTGCGGCGGTGACGCTGGTATGCGCCAACCTCTGCGGCCTCGACCTCGAGCGAGTGAACGTCCGCGGCGGGGCGGTCGCTCTCGGCCATCCGATAGGTGCGAGTGGCGCCCGGATTTTGACGACGCTCCTTTACGCGATGGAACATCGGGGGGCCAAGCGGGGATTGGCCACCCTCTGCATCGGGGGCGGCGAGGCGCTGGTGGTGGTCGTCGAACGGTGATTCCGCGCTACATTGCGGGAGACCTTGAGCGCACAGCGATGGCAAGAGGCTTTCTTGGGGGTGAGCGCCATCCTCGGCGAACCGCTCGACACGTCGCTCGGAGCGCTCGCTGACGACATCTCTTCGTGCTCGGAGATCGTGCGATTGCTGCGGTCACCTTTGCGCGAATTGCGTGCACGCGCGATGGCGACGTCGGTCGCCGAAGTCGTCGTCAGGCTCGACGAGATGCGCCTGCGATGACCACGCTTGCCCGCCGCGCGCGCGTCTTACGTGCGTCGGACCCGACAGGGACGGAGCAGCCGTGGTCGCTGGGCCCGAGCGCTCGGCAATGGCGACGCATCGCCCGCGAGGAACTCGCCGCGCGTTTGGCCGGGGAACGCATCGTGCGAGAGGCACATTCGCTCGCCGAAGCCATCGCCGCTCGCACGCGTGAACAAGCCGCGAGTGCGGCCGCGCAAGCCGCGCGTGATACGCAGAACGAAGCCGAGGCGAAGGTGGCGGCCCGTTGGCTCGTTTTCAAGCAGGAGGAGGACCTGCGGCTCGAGCGCGACAAGGAGCGAATCATTGCTGTAGCCATCGTCCTCGCCGAGCGGCTGCTCGGAGCGACGCTGGAGCTCCACCCTGCGCGCATTGCGGATCTCGCCCGCGGCGCAGTGGCCGAGGCGCGCGGAGCGAGCCGCATCTCCATCGAAGCGCACCCGCTTGACGTCGATGCGCTCGGTCAGCACTTCAAGATGGTCGGCCTCCACGGGCTCCCGGTCGAGGTCCGAAAGAACGCAGCCCTTGCGCGAGGAGAGCTTAGGCTCCAAACCGATGTAGGAACGATTGATGCCAAGCTTGCCCCCCAACTCGAGCGGCTCGCTGCCGCCCTCCGTGATATCCTCCCCTGAGCGGGATCTCTTGCCGCTCGACCGCGTCGCGCCGTCGGCGGCGCCGCTCGCGTGGCGGACGAATGCGGGCCTCTTCATGGCGACCGTCGCCAGCGTGTTCGTCACATGGCTGCTCCATGAAGCTCCCTCGCGCGCGGGGGCCTTCCATGCGCTTCAGTACACCGCCGCACTGATGGCCATCCTCCTCGCGCACGAGTTCGGACACTTCATCGCCGCACGCATCCATCGGGTCGATGCATCGCTCCCGTATTTCATCCCGCTACCGATCATCTCGTGGTTCGGCACCATGGGCGCCGTCATCCGCATGCGCAGCGTGATCCCAACGCGGCGCGCGCTTCTCGACATCGGCGCCGCGGGGCCACTAGCGGGTATGGCGGTGGCCATCCCGCTCTACGCGTGGGGCGTCGCCCATTCGCAGCTCGTCGCCACGGACGGATCCAACGGTGACATGGTGGAGCTCGGCGGGTCCCTTCTGCTGCGACTGCTCGACCGGTGCTTCGGTCCTACCGTGCCGGATGGAATGGACGTCCTCCTTTCGCC
>JALYHX010000864.1 GCA_030776305.1 Myxococcota bacterium | reverse complement strand
CTCCAGTCGCTACGGCTGCCCCCTCCGTTCCGATTTATCCCTTTGAAATGATTGAGTGCGAAGGAGGGGACTTGAACCCCTATGCCATTTCTGGCGCTAGCACCTCAAGCTAGTGCGTCTGCCAATTCCGCCACCTTCGCGCGAGAGGGAGGCCCGCTGTAGCCGCCGACCGCAAGGGCGTCAAGCAAGCGACGGGGAACAAGGGCGCGCCGACCTTGGATTTTACGCTACTTGGATGCGCGCGCGGAATTCAGGCGGTCGCGCGCTTCGGTGATGGCGTCGACGATCTCGGCGACCTCGAAGGGCTTTCGCACCCAGCCGATTTGTCTCGCGTCGAGCCCGGCTGGGAGGCCGACCGCGCTCCCACTGATGAAAACGAGAGCGACCTCCGGGGACCCCCGACGCAGTTCCTCTACCGCACCGAGAACGTCGTGGGCGATGGGCGATAAATCGATCAAGGCGACGTCGTGGCGTTGCACGGCGTGTTGCCTGAGCTCGTCCAGAGTGCGAGCAACGACGACGTGCGCGCCTCGAGCGTCGAGCGCCGACTCGAGTAGCGCCGCAACCTCCCTGTCGTCTTCGACGACGAGGACGTGCATTCCAGCGAGGGTTGCGGGGCGAGCGGCAGAAAGAGGAGCGCGTGGGATTGTCGCAGCGATTCGGGGCCAGCGGAGCCGGAAACGCGCGCCTCGGCTAGGACCTCCCATCAGCAGGTCCAGGTCGCCACCGGCGGCGCGCGCCAGGGCTCGGGCGTGTCTCAGTCCGACGCCCGCCCCACCTTCGCGGCCGGTCGCTCCACCGAAGATGCGCCCGGCTTGGCCTGCGGGAACCCCCGGGCCCTCGTCCTGAACGAAGAGCAATAGGGACGTGCTGTCTACTTGTAATTCAACGGTGATTCGGCTGCCATGCGGAGCCCAAGCGAGCGCATTGAGCATCAAATTCGTGAGGATCTCCGATGCATCACCGGCTAGGGGTATGCGCACACCAGGGGAGCGCGTCGCGACGACGAGCGAGACATCAGCGCGATGGGCTTCCACCGAGAGGGCCTCGACGACGTCGTCCACAACCTTGTCGAGCGCGTCGTCCCGATCGTCGATCGTGGATGGTGCGCCAATCGCACGACGTGCCAGATCACGCGCCGTGCGCGCTCTCTCTTCGACAATCGTCAGCGCGCGGTCGAGCTGCTCTGGCGCGCCGCGGCCTGCGCGAGCCTCGGCTACCCATCCGAGCAGGACGGTGAGTGCATTTGAAACATCGTGCAAAGCGCCGGTAACGTCGCGGTGGGGGTCGCCGAGCGGCGGCTCGCTCCATCGCATGGACGATTCCTCTGCGGCGTCGCGCTGCACCATGGAAAACTACGCCATCTGGGCGTCCCGGTCACGTTTTCCTTTGAGCACACCTTGGTCGTCAACCACATGCACCGACGCGCTTCCTACGCGAGCACGTCAATCGGCGAGGGCGGTCGTCGTATCGTCACCGGCTTCTGCCGCCAGCGCGAGAAGCGCCTTGCGCGCCCCTTCGAGCGTGATGTTGCGCGCTTCCACGATCATTGCAGCGACTCTTTCTACCCGATCGCCGCGAGCCCCGGCTGCGACTGCCACCGAGCGCGCATGCAGTCCCATGTGACCGCGCTGGATGCCGACCGTCGCGAGCGCTCGAACGGCGGCGAGATTGGATGCGAGGCCTACCGATGCCGCGATGCACGCGAGCTCCTGTGCTCCGCTGACGCCGAGCATGCGCAACGACAGGCGGGCCGCCGGATGAACGCGCAGCGTTCCGCCGACGGTCCCGACCGCGAGCGGCAGCTCGAGCATTCCGACGGCGTGGTCCCCGTCGCGACGCCAAGTGGCGAGCGGCCGGTACCGTCCGGTGCGAGCCGCAAAGGCATGCGCGCCCGCTTCAACGCCGCGCCAGTCGTTGCCGGTTGCGATCGTGACGGCGTCGATGCCGTTCATGATCCCCTTGTTGTGCGTGGCTGCGCGATAGGGATCGAGCTCGGCGAACCTCGACGCATTGACGATGCCGTCGATCACCGCACTCCCGTCTTGCTCTTCGGTGGCGAGCGCCTCCGCGGGGACACGACATCTCACGCGCACGCAGCGCTTGTCGCAGAGGTTCGACAGGATGCGTAGCCCCACGACGGCTTGCGTGATCGTTGCGATTCGATCGGCAACGGCCTCAGCGACGCCGTTGACGAGGTTCGCGCCCATCGCATCCCGGCAGTCGATGATGAGATGTACCACGACGACATCGGGTGCAAGGATGCGGGCCTCGACTCCGCGGGTGCCGCCCCCGCGGGCGACCAACCCCGACATGGCCTGATCCGCGAGCGCCACGATCTCGCTCGTGCGCGATAGAACCCGCTCCGCGGTCACTTGCGCATCCTTCACATCGCGCAGCTGTACTTGCGCGATCATCAGCGGCGGATCCGCATCGGCGATGAAACCGCCGCCCTCGCGCACCATTTTCGCTGCGTTCGATGCCGCCGCGACGACGCTCGGTTCCTCGATGACCATCGGCACGACGTGGTCTCGCCCGTTGACGCGGACGTTGAGTGCAATCGCGTATGGAAGCGCGTACGTGCCGATCACGTTCTCCACGAACTTGTCGGCGGTCTGCGCGTCGAGCCCACCGCCTGCGAGTGCACGCTCGATCTCCTCCGGATCCGTACCCGTGGTTTCGACGACGAGGGCGCGGCGCTCCTGAATGGTCACCTTGTGAAAGCCGGGGAGCCGAGACGTTCTTGCCATGTTCAGTCCTCAGTGGCGGGCAATGCAGGGCGGGGGGCAATATCCCGACGGGGTTGACCCATCGACGGCACTTGCTTCGCGGTCATGACGACGATTCCGGGCGAAGTCCACCGCGGTCGATTCGCAGCGCCAAATGGCGCATCGACAGCAATCGCGCGCGCGCGGCGAACGTGGATGTCGGGGCTGCGGTTCCGAGCCATATCGCAACGTCCCCACCACCGGCACCGGACGGAAGAAAGGCGGCGTGCTCGCGCTCGGCGAGCGCCGCGAGCTCCGCGAAAACGGGGGGGACGATAGGCGATCCGGCCGCCTGACCGAGCGCCGCGAGTGCGTTGCCGAATTCGGATGCCCAGCCGACGAAATCGGTCGCATCGCCATTCTCGACGGCAGCGGAAGCTTTGACGGCAACGTGACACAGCGTCGCGAAGAGGCGGCTGGCCACCGAGCTCGCACGAAGGGAGTTCCATCGTGCGCGCATGTCGCTCGTTCGTGCACTCGTGCCTGAATCGTACGCGGCCATGTAGACGCCGTTGGGAAGATCCAGCGCTCGTACGGTCGCGTCGCCGTCGGGGGTAGAGGTGTAGCGGAGCACGCCACCGTGCACGCTCGCGGCCACGTCGACCCCGCTGCCGCCGCCTTGCACGCCGGCGTGGGCCGCCCGTGCCGCGCGGAAAATGTGCGCACGCACGAGCGGCGATCGCGGGTCTTCACCGCGGGCAA
>JALYHX010000863.1 GCA_030776305.1 Myxococcota bacterium | reverse complement strand
CTCCACGCGCGAGAGCGTCGCGTCGTAATTGTCTTTGTCGAGGTAGTATCGCGCGACATAAAGTTCATGGCGCACGAGGCGCGCCAACACCTGCCCGAGGAGCTCGCGCATGCGCGTCGACTCCTTGGCGTCGGGGTAGTCCGCGAGAAAGGACTTCAGCTCCTTGTACGCGTCGACGACCGCGGCCTGATCGCGCTCCTCTGCGGCGGGCATGAGGAACGATTCCGGGATCTCTGCATACGTCGCTTCGGCGATGCGCGATCGGGCGTATGCCACGTCGTCGGCGTCCGAACGGTGGGCGTGAATGAAGTCTTTGTACCCGCGTATGGCATCCGCGTACTTTTCCTGCTCGTAATTCGCGTCGGCAATCCGAAGCTCCGCCTGGCGAGCGTACTTGGAGTAGCTGTACTTGCGTTTTACTTCACGAAGAAGAGTTTCTGCGTCGATCCATTCATGCGCGCGATAATGCTCCATCGCCTCGTCGTAAGCGCGTTTCGCATCTTCGGTGTAACCGAGGGCAGTCTTCGGCTGTGAGGTCTCACACGCGGAGAGAACAATCATCGCGCACATGGCCCCTGTGAGTGCGTAGAAGCGCATTCGTCGGCAACTTAGCATGCCGAACGCTTCCAACGCTCACCGATCCACCCGCCATCGGACCAGACGGCGCGGCGGATGCGTCCCCTGCTCCCCCGAATGTTTCCATCCAGTCCGAATGATAAGGCGAACCTTGTCCGCCAGCCCCGCAGGCGCCCCGGGCTGCAAATCCACCGTCACCCCACCATCAGCGGCCAGCATGGCCGCCACGGAGAAACACGCGTCGCGTGTTGCGGCTTCCCCCGTGTATTTCCACGGCGGCCCCCCGGCGTGCGGACGCTCGAGGACCACGCGTACTCCGATCTCCGGATGACGGCCAACAACACCCATGATGCACCGTTCAATCCCGGGAGCGTATCACTACGGAAGCCGTAGAGTCGTGCTAGATCCACGAACCCGATGCAGAAGAACCCGATCACGCCAGGCGGCGCCGTCAGGCTTCGCGAAGAGCTCATTCAGCTCAAGAGCGTTGAACGACCGGCGATCATTCAGGCCATCGCGACGGCGCGCGAGCACGGTGACCTCAGCGAAAACGCCGAGTACCACGCGGCGCGGGATCGGCAGTCGTTCATCGAGGGGCGCATCAAGGAAATCGAGAACAAGCTCGCGCGTGCCGAGGTTATCGACCCAAGCAAGCTCGCCGGTGACAGGGTTGCGTTCGGCGCGGAGGTCAAGCTCGCGAACGCCGACACAGGCGAAGAAGTGACATACCGGATTCTCGGCGCGGACGAAGCCGACCTCGCGAAAGGAATCATCGGGATCACGAGCCCACTCGCTCGATCCCTGGTTGGAAAGCGGGTTGGAGACGAGGTGCGCGTTCAGATGCCAGGTGGCGAGCGGGCGTACGAAGTCTTGAACATCAACTTCGGCTGAAGGCGTTTTCTCGCGGCCGGCGCGGGACGACATCGATGAGAGTCGCGAGCCGGCGATGACTTTCCGCAGACGCGTCTGGTACGACGAGACGGCGCAGCGCACTGTGGCCGATCATCGCCGGATGGAGGAACTCATGGTGGACGCGGCGGCTGTAATCGCCGCATGGATAGGTCTCCTCCTGACCGAAAATATCGCGATGTGGTTTCTCTGGAGGGAGCATTTCTCCGGTGCTTGGGAGATAGCGTTGGCACGCCACACGGTGGTGCCGATCGCCATCGTGGTCGTTTCGCCGCTGTCAATCGTCATCGTGATCGCGTGGAATGCGGCGACCAGAGCGGCCAACGGAGAGAGAGCACCCGCATTCGCGCTGGCCGTCTCGGGCGCCATCGCCATGGGGGCAGTCGCCATGGGCGTGTCTGGCGGCCGACATTTCGCAAGTTGGACCGTGCGCATGTCGTTCGTGGTCGCGTCGGCCATTGCAGGGGCCCTGGGGGGCGCCCACCTTCCAGCGCGCGTGACCGCGCTCGAGCGGCATCCACTTCGATTGGCAGCTGTCGGCCTTGCCATCGCGATCTCCGCGTGGCTTGCGGACGATTACCTGCTGTCGCGGTTGTATCCGGGATTTCACGCAGCGATGCTCGCATCCACCTTGGTCGGCTCGGCTCTCATCGGTATCTCCTTCCGCGCGGGGCACACGCCGACACGCTGGGCTCGGTGGATGGCGGGGCTCGTGGCAATCGCCGTCGGTTCTTGCGCGGCTTGGACGATGCACGCCACACGTTTGCTTGACCGCGCCACAAATCTTCGCGTTGCCCTCGTGGAACACGCTCCGTTGCTCGGTCGCGCCGTGATGCTCATCGTGGCCCTACGGCCGCCCCGCGCCGATGAAGCACCGCCCACCCGCGCTGCGTCGGAGACGATCACGCCCGGCGAAGTGGCGCGGGCGCTTGATTGGACCGGTCACGACCTGATCCTCCTGAGCGTCGACGCGCTACGTGCCGATCATGTCTCGTCGTACGGTTACCGGCGAACCACCACACCCAATATCGATGAGCTGGCGCGCGAAGGAACGCTGTTTGAAAGCGCCTATTGCCCGACTCCGCACACGTCGTATTCGGTGACGTCCATGTTGACCGGTAAGTATTTGCGCCCCCTGATGGTGATGGGGCTCGGCGCGGAGGACTCCGAGACGTGGCCCCAAGCGCTGCGTCGGTACGGTTGGCGCACGGCGGCGTTCTATCCACCCGCGGTCTTCTTCATCGATCAGGATCGCTTTGCGCATTTCGCGGAGGAGCACCTCGGTTTCGAATACGCGAAAGTGGAGTTTGCGGACGCGACTCTACGCGAGCAACAAGTCACCGATTATCTCGATCGCATCATCCCAGAGGTGCCGCTATTTCTTTGGGTTCATTTCTTCGAGCCGCACGAGCCGTACGAAACTCATCCTGACCATATCTTTCCCGCAAGTGGGGCACCCGATGTGGACGCGTACGACAGCGAGATCGCCGCGGCAGACGATGGGATCGGCCGGTTGCTGCGTCTCATCCGCCGTCGCCGACCGGGTGCCGTTTTCGTCGTCACCGCCGATCACGGCGAGGAGTTTGGCGAGCACGGAGGGCACTATCATGGGACCACCGTCTACGAAGAGCAGGTGCGCGTACCGCTGGTCGTGGCAGGACCCGGCGTGCGGCGGGGAGGGCGGGTGGGAACGGTGGTACAGACGATCGACTTGTTGCCGACGGCCCTCTCCGCGTTGGGGATACCGCGCCCGCCGCGTATTCGAGGACGCGACCTCGGGTCGCTTCTTGCCGGCGGACCAAACGAGGCCGATTTGGGCTTTGCTTTCGCGGAGACGGACGACTACGCGTTGATTGCTTCCGGCGACGACCGGCTGGTGTGCGAGCGGCGGGCTGCTGCATGCGCGATCTATCGGCCCCGGGACGACCCCGAGGAACGACGCGACGTCGCGAACGCCCAGGCCCAGCGCTTTGCCGGGCTGAACGCGATGTTGCGCGAGGTCGAGCGCGACCACGGCCGATACGAGGCCTCTGGAAGTGCACCGTGGCCGGAGGCTTTACGGCGAGCCTTGCAAGGAGAAGCGGACGCGGCGCTCGACGTCGCGTCGCTTCTCGACGATGCCGACGTCGCCATTCGGCGCAAAGCAGCGGAGATATGCTTCACGCTGCGGGTGCCGGCGACCATTCCGGCGGTGAAGCGTGCGCTCATCCGCGACGAAGACGATGAAGTCCGCCGCTGGACGGCGCTGGCGCTGACACGAATGGGCCAACCGCTTGCGCCGCTGGTCGATGCCATGCTCAAGGATCCAAGCCGCGAGTGGCGCGCGCGCGCCGCGCTTGTCATTGCCGAGCGCGGTGAGCCGAGAGCTTGCGAGGAGATTGCAGCGTCATGGGACATTGCGTTGCCACGGGCAGGGGAGGGGATCGCGGATGGGCAACCGCCGCGCCTCACGCTCGACCTCGATCATGCCGCAGAACTGCTCGCGGCAATGGGCCGCGCGCGGTGCAAGAACGCCGTACCCGCTCTCGCCCAGGCCCTCGCCGACGTGCGTGCCCGCCCGTACGTTGCCGATGCGCTGGGTGCGATCGGCGATGATCGGGCGCGGGCGCCATTGCTCGCGTTCTTGGCGGACGAAAAGTACGTGACAGCTCGGCCTCACGAGGCCCGGGCATTGCTGGCCCTCGGGGCGCGCGATTGGTCGAGCTCCGCACCAGTGCGAGACGTGCAAACGACTCTATCCGCGCCGGCGCACGCGTATTCGCTTCGTTTGCTGGTGCTTCTTTCCGATGCGAGCGCTTCGCTTGACGCTCATGCCGACGGGCTCCTGCTGCCGGCCAGCCCTCTGGGCACGGAGGTACGCGCGATGGACTTTCCTCCAGTTCTCGCGAAGCAAGTCCGCAACGGCGATCGCCGGGTCGACCTTCGCCTGGAGGCCTCCAGTGGAGGGGTCATCGCGCTGTGGCTCGTGCGCGCTGAGCGACTTGATTGAATGACCTCGATCGCGCAAAGTCTCGACCGCCACCAACTCGAGGAGCCCCTGTGCCGGACGACGACCAGAAACCAGATCCTTCGACGCCGCAGCCACCGCGCGGTGAGGGAGAACCCGCGAAGGATGACAGGTTCCGCCCCGCTGCGATCGCCGCTCGCGTCGACCGGATCGGAGAGGAAACGGAGCTGGATCGGATCGCACGGGAAGAGGAGCAAAAACTCCTCGAACGAAAAAAACAACAAAAGACGGGCAAACGCGGGCTCGAGGCTGCGGCGTCCAAACGCCTGGCCAAGATCGGGGAGGGCACCGTCAAGCGTCCCTCGGCGGCCAGCGATGCGTACGCTCCCGATGCCGATCCGCTGCTCGAGCGCGTCCGCCGCGCGCGGCGATGGATTCAGGGCCACCGCGAGCTGTTTGGAGCTGCGGTAGCGGTGGTCGCGCTCATGCTCGGTGGCGCCCTCGGTTGGACCTATTGGCGGGACAAGCACGCGGCCGCTGGCTCGGCGATTCTCGCTCAGGGGTTCGCCGCGGAGCACGGGCATATTTCGGACAAGGAAGACGACGAGGAGGACACGGGGAAGAGCAAGCAGCTTTATCCGACGTTCAAGTCAATCGCCGAGCGCCGAAATGCAGCCTTGGCCAAGTACCGTGAAGTCGAGTCCAAGTATCCGGGCACCGGCGCGGCCTTTTTGGCGCGACTTGCGGAGGCCGGCTTGCTGCTGGATCAAGGCGCGGCGAAGGAGGCCATTGCAGCCTACGAGGACGCAAAAACGTCGCCGCTCGCGCAAGCCGATGCCGAGGTGCGTGGTCGGGCTCTCGAAGGGATCGGCTTCGGAAAAGAACTATTGGGGCAAAGCGACGAGGCGATGAAGGACAAGTATCTGGACGAGGCGCTGACCGCCTTCAGGGCACTAGAACAGATCGACGTGAACGGGTTCAAGGAGCTGGGAATGTATCACCAGGCGCGCGTCCTCGAAGCGAAGGGTGACCATGCGAAGGCCGTCGAAATCCTCAAAGACGTACACAAGCGCGTGACCGAACCTGGCGAAAGCCATCCGTTCTCTTATCTCGAGTTCGTCGTGGACGACCGGCTGCGAGCGCTCGATCCGACTGCGCTGCCGCCAAAGATGCCCAAGGCGAGCCGAGCAGGTGGCCCCGGTGGCAACCGCGACATGAGCGACCCGAAGGTCGAAGAACTCATCCGACAGCTTCAGCTACAGCAAAAGGGGGCGCCGCCGGCGGTCCCGGGCGGCACGCGGTGACCGTTACTACGCCTTTGCGTTGCGTAGCGCTCGTCACGGGCGCCTTCTGGCTCGGTGGCTGTAGCACGTTGGAGTCCAGCAACGACCGCGTCAATCCTGAAAAGCCTCTATGGTTCAACCGGCCGGCGGGAGCCATCAAAGTT
>JALYHX010000862.1 GCA_030776305.1 Myxococcota bacterium | reverse complement strand
CTCGGTGACCCTCGTGGGTGCGCGTTCGCGGGTCGCTTGTTCATCGATGGCCGCGGCGTCACCCGCGACATCCAGCGCGGGTTGGCGATGCTGATTCAAGCGTGCGACGGCGGCGTCGCCATCGCTTGCATCGTCGGTGTGCGTTGGCTGGGCGAGCCGCTGCACGCTCGCGATCTGCCGGATGCGGCGGACTTGCGTGGGCATTTCGAGGCCGAGCGCGCGTGCCTCACCGGCGAAGCGGACTCCTGTTTCCAGGTGGGCCTCCTTTTCTATCTCGGCCGCCATGGGTTCACCCGTGATACGGCTCGCGCGACGACAGCCTATCGGCGTGGATGCGACCTCGGAGGCGCGCTCGCCTGCAACAACCTCGGGGACGCGTTCGAGTACGGCGACGGCGTCGAGCGCGACTTGGTCCGCTCCGCGACGATGTTCGAGAAGGCCTGCCATCTCGGCGAGGCAATGGGTTGCTCGAACTCCGGTCACCTGTTCGAGCGCGGCGACGGGGTCGTGCGCGACCGCGCTCGCGCGCGCAACCTCTATCGCGAGGCATGCGTGGGCGGCGACGTTTATGGATGCCTGCACGCGGAGATGCTCGCCGCGCAAGATTCCGGCGCGCCTCGCGACTCCGGCCGAGCGCTCTCGTACTGGCGAACAGCTTGCGAACGCCGCGACGCGAGGGCATGCGCGTTCGTGGGCATCGTGTACGAGGATGGGCCGGATGGATGGGTGCGGGACGCCGAGAAGAGCCTGGAGGCGATGAACAGGGCCTGTTCTCTTGGCGACGTGCGCGCCTGCGGATGGGTGACAGCGCACCCGGGGCCCTGATCGCGGTCGGCGTCTTACGGCTTGCGCTTGGTTGGGGTGATCGGCGAGGGGTCGAGTGGGGCTATCGGTTCGCTCGGTACGCTCGCCGCGGGAATGACGATGCGCTCGGGCGCGAGGGTCGTCGGCGCGTTGAGCGCGTTGGGCGCATCGGAGGCTGCATCGGAAGCCCGAAGGTCGAGCAGCGAACCGGTCGCTGAATTGCGTTTTCCGCGCCGCTCGGCGAACTCTTCCAAGAGGACACCGACCAGGAGGACGGCTGCAACGACCGCCAGCCCAAGCCCGATGAGGACCGCCGGACCGCCGTGCCGGCGTGGCCGCAATGATGTCGTCGACGTTCGCGGCGCCGGCGTCAGCTCGAGCGGGCGGGAAGCGAGGGGCTGCTCGACCAGCGTGAGTGGGGAGTGGGCTAGCGTCGCCTCCGCCGCGCTCGTCTGTGCGACCGTATTGGCCACCGTGGTCGTCGCTCCCTCGGCCGTCTCCCGAACACGCAGCACGACCACTGTGATGTTGTCATGCCCCCCGCGCGCGTTTGCGAGATCGACGAGCTTGCCGACAGCCTGCGCTGCCGGTTCGCCCCCGACGACTCCAAGGATCTCGTGGTCCTCCACGAGATCGCACAATCCGTCCGTGCAAAGGACGAGTGCGTCGCCCGTCACGTGGTGCACTGGTTGCGGCCTCAATTCGGGCTCGACCTCCGCTGCCATTCCGAGAGCGCGGGTGATGCGGTTCGCTTCCGGATGGTGCACCGCCTGCTGCGGCGTGAGCAGGCCGCGGTCGACCAGCTCTTGCACGAGCGAGTGATCGCGTGTCAATCGGAAGATCTGCCCTTCATGAACGAGGTAAGCGCGACTGTCGCCCACGTGTGCGACTTCGGTACCTTGGGCGTGGAGGAGCAGCGCGACGACCGTCGACCCCGGTCGTCCCGGTGCGACTTCACTCGTGCGCATGCCATGGACCCGCCGACTTGCCTCTTCGAGGGCGGACCGCAGAAGTTGCGCCGGCGGCGTCTCGTCGGGGGCGAGGTCGAAGGTCTCGAAGATCGTCGCAAGCGCCAGCTCCGCCGCTTCACGGCCGGCAGCGTGACCACCCATCCCGTCGCACACGACACATAGATGCCCGAAACGCGTCGGCCGGTGGCCATACGCGTCCTCGTTGATCTGCTTTTCCGGATCGCGGCCGGGATCGGATCGCGCTGCGTACTCGACGGCCGGGAGATCGGTCGCTCTATTCATTCCCTGGCGAAGCTCCCGCGTCACGCCTCGAGCTGCACGGTGAACTCGACGGGGCCGAACCGCAGGGGCGAGCCCGACGGTACGGGCGTCCACCCGCCCGGGGCGATGCGCGAGCCGGATATCCAGGTGCCGTTGTTCGATGTTTCGTCGCGCACCATGAGCTGGCCACCGTCGAGCTTCAGAGTCGCGTGCACACCGCTCACGCGCGGCTCGCCGAGAAAGATAGGGCATTGCGCCGGGTCTCGCCCGACGCGAACTTCGGACCCGACCCGAATCGTGAATTGGCCCGCCGGGCCGCGAATGGTCGCTGCGCTCGGGGGACCGTCCGGACTTCGTTGCAAGCCGAAGACGTTCGGTGTCTGCACCGACGGTTTTGCGTTCAGCTCGCCACCATCGGGAAACCTCGACGCATCGCCTGCGCCCCCACCTCCTTTCGACAAGTCGGCAGACAGCGGCTGTCCGCAAGAGAAGCAGACCGACGGCTGGCCGCGTGTGGCCATCGTCCCCATGCCGCACGCGGGGCAGCGCACTTGCACCACCGGCGAACTGGCCGGCGCCGGGCCGAGCCCGAGCCCGAGCCCGACAGGGGCTTGTTGGGGACTGGGGC
>JALYHX010000861.1 GCA_030776305.1 Myxococcota bacterium | reverse complement strand
GGACGTCCGAATGCGTGGCATTGATGGCCTGATGCCGACGAGGGACGTCCGAATGCGTGGCATTCGAGGCCTGATGCCGACGAGGGGCGTCCGAATGCGTGGCATTGATGGCCTGATGCCGACGAGGGACGTCCGAATGCGCGGCATTGATGGCCTGACGCCGACCAGGAGCGCGCGAATGGGTGGCATTGGTGGCCGGATGCCGACGACGGGCGTCCGAAGGCGCGACTACAGGGAGCGCGTCGGCGCGATGCGTATCGCGATAAACAGTATGCGGCGAAGGTGCGCGCTTTAGAGAGGCCCACCCGGCGGTGTCACCGGTCGCACCCGAGATCGCGCTCGTGGCTTTGAGCGCGGGGCGATTGTGCACGTCGCGCTGCCACGCTCCGCGGGAAGCGAAGGCACGCGATGGGACAGCGTGGGCGTGGAGCACCTGCCGTACGAGGCCCGGATCTCGCGTCGGCGCTGGGGCAGCGCTCAAGACCCAGAGGCCACACCGGCCCGCTCATTTAGCGGCACCGACGCGTCACTCGCCCGCGAGCTCCACGGCGAGGGGGTGCTCCGGTCCGCACGCAAAGACGTTGTAGGCGCTGTGAATTTCCCTGAGCGAGCTCGTCGGCCTCCCGGTCGAGTCGATCAAGAATGAGCGCCAGCCGATCTCCCTCAGGATCGCGACCGCCCTCAGGGCTTGACCCGGGTTTTGCTCGAACATCACGAGACCGCGAGGAGACCGCCGCAGCGTGCCTTGCGCGCCCGCAAGCACGTCTGGTTCGTGCCCTTCGACGTCGACCTTCAGGAAGGTCAGCTCCCGATCGTGTGGCACGACGTCGTCGAGGCGCACCGCCTTGACCGCAAGGGTTCGCACGGTGGCGCTCACGCTTTCACCGGACTGCGTCAAACGAGCGCCCCCACTGTACGCGCCTTCCGCGGCCAGCGTTCGCGCGCCGCCTTCGCTGGAGACCGCTTCCTGGCGGGGTTCGAACGCGGTAAGGCCGTTGAGCGCCAAGTTTCTCTTCAGCAGTCGAAATGTGTCAGGGGCGGGCTCGAAGCAAAAGCCGGAACGAAAGAGCGGCGCGATGAGCAGCGTGAAGAGGCCGACGTGAGCCCCCACGTCGCACAAGACTCCGCCCGGGACCACCCACTTGCGGACGAACTCCGTATAGATGGACTCATAAATGCGCGTGTAGATCGCCCCCGTGCTGTTCCCGGACATCGGCTCGGCGATGAACGACATTCCGTTGTCGAGCGTGAGGACGATCGGCAAGCGGACCGTTCGCTTCCACACTTGCCACCCCACGCTCAAGAGGACGCGGCCGACGCGGTTGTCCCGATTCGACGGCTCTCCCACTACCGTCGAAATAACCGATCGCGAGCTGAGGAGAGCGCTTCGGAGTCGCCCGTCCAGTTGGCGTAGCCTCGCGAGCGGGTGCGGACGTGGCGTCTCGGCCTTCAACCCGCCGCGTGCTCCACAAACCACCGGTACGTCTCCTCGATGCCTTCGCGCAGCCCAATGCTCGCCCGCCACCCCAGGGCGTGGAGGCGCGACACGTCGAGCAGCTTGCGCGGCGTCCCGTCCGGGCGGCTCGTGTCAAACCGCACCGCGCCCCGATACCCCACGACGTCGCTGACGAGCTCCGCGACCTCGCGGACGGTGATGTCTTCGCCGACGCCAATGTTCAGGATCTGCGGGTCGTCGTACTCGCGCATCAGAAAGACGCACGCGTCGGCCAGGTCGTCCACGTGGAGAAACTCGCGCCGGGGCGTCCCCGTCCCCCAGATGACGACCTCGGGGGCCTTCGCCACGCGCGCTTCGTGAAAGCGCCGGATGAGGGCGGGGAGGACGTGCGACTTCTCCGGATGGAAGTTGTCGTTCGGGCCGTAGAGGTTCGTGGGCATGACGCTGATGCCCCGAAAGCGGTACTGCTTGCGGTACGAGTCGACCATCTCGATGCCGGCGATCTTGGCGATGGCGTAGGCCCGGTTCGTCGGCTCGAGCAGGCCGGTCAGGAGGTACTCCTCCTTCATGGGCTGGGGCGCGTGCTTGGGGTAGATGCACGACGAGCCGAGAAAGAGCAGCTTCTTCGCGCCGTGGCGGTA
>JALYHX010000860.1 GCA_030776305.1 Myxococcota bacterium | reverse complement strand
ATGCCGGTGATCGACGCGATGCCGCGTCCGACGCGGACGCGCTGGATGTCGGTACGCAAGAAACTCCCAATGTCTTTCCGGAGGCGGCATTGTCGTCGGACGCCTCTTCAGAGGCGGTACTTTCATGGGACCCAGGCGACGCGATGGGACCGGGACCCGACAGTGCAATCGCGGCCTGCGGGCCCGACTCGGTCGCAAACATCACGCTCGGCACCGCGTCCGCTGGCAGCGCGTTCGACCCGCTCGGTTACGCTCCCTATGCCATCGATGAATGCACGCTCGCGTATCTGAGGGTGACCGGGACCGGCCAGTCATCGGGCGAGCTACGGCTGCGCCTTCTTGCCTCGGGCAGCGAGACGTTGCTGGCGGCTGCATCCGATCAGC
This sequence comes from Myxococcota bacterium, assembly GCA_030776305.1. Classification (GTDB taxonomy): domain Bacteria; phylum Myxococcota_A; class Polyangia; order Polyangiales; family Polyangiaceae; genus Palsa-1150. The sequence continues at coordinate 3,562 of JALYHX010000860.1, read as the reverse complement.
CGGGACGTCCTTCCATCGCAGGATCTCTTGTCGCGTGGGAAGCGGTCGTCGCAGCCAAGCGGGTCGTCCGCGTGTCGCATGCGGGACAGATCACGACGCTCGCTGGCCCCTTCGACCACGCCGGCGAGCCGCATTGCACGAGCGACGCTGTGGTGTTCACGGCCTGGCTGTCTCCAGACGACACCGGTGACACCGATGTCTACGTGTACTTGCCCGTCTCAGGGCAGGTCGTCGCCATCGCAACGGGCCCGGGGCAGCAGCGCTTCGCGGACATCTCGTCATCGTTCGTTGCCGTCACCGACTTCTCCGAGGATCCGACCGGCGCATTCAGTCCGACCACGCATCGGAACGCCGACGTCGTCGTGTACGACCGCAAGACGTTGACGCGCACCGTGCGGCACCTACCCGGCAAGCAAGCCTTTCCGATGCTCGGCGCCACGTCGAGCATCGGCTATCTCGACTGGGGCGCTGTGAACCCCGAACCGAAATTCAGTGCGTACACCATTCGTGCGGGGGCTATTTCGAGCGACCCGACGACCGACCGCAATGTCAAGGGCGCTGGCCAAGTGACTGTGTACACGCCGTATGTCAGGCCAAGCGTGCTTGGCGACTGGATCGAATGGGTCGATGAATCCAGCGGCGGCGGCTTGTTCCGCGCTCCGATCGACCGGCCGCTCTCCCCGACGTCCACGCTCCAGGGCTACCGGTTGCTTGGGCCGATGGCGGGCCGTCCTCTCAGCGTGGTCGCAAGCATCGGCACCAGCGCCTCAATCTTGCACGGAGTCGCGTGGTGACCTCGACCCCTCTACCGCCCGCTCGCTCGCGCCAACGGTAAACGAACCTTGACGCTTGCCGACGACGCACGACCCGTCATGCACGCGATCCTCGCGTACGTGATGTCGCTTCGCACGGGCAACGGGCCGGGGTTGGGGGGGGCGAACGGGGACGCCTCAGTGGACCCGTTGCCACTTGATCGGTGAGTTGGTCCAAGGCTCGCGCCATGACCTTCCTCACCGCTGCATGTAAGCGACGACGCTATCGTAATAGACGGACCATCCGACCGAGGTAACCGCGCTGGCTGCCGGCCCGAAGGTTGCCGTCGCAGAAGTCGTGGGTGGAGGACCAACGACGCCGCAGGGCGTCGTCGTCCCGGACACCGTGGCCGAGACCCCGCTCGCGGCCCACGACAAGCTGACCTGATTCCATAGGCCCGGGGTGAAGGCTCCGGCCACCACGCATTTGCCGGCAACGGCGGCTCCGTTGACGAGTGCATAAACGATGTCGAGCTCGCGCGCCGACGAGGCGTTGATCGTGTACTCGAGACAGGCATGGCTCGACGGGCTTGCGTTGAACGTGACGCATAGAATCGAGATCGATCCCGTCCACGGTGCCAGCAGGCCGCCGACGGCCACTGGGTTGATCGCAGCGGTCACCGTAGCTCCGGTCACCGCGGTCGCGCCGATGTCCGTCCAGCTCAAGGACGCCGTGCCAGAGGTCGTCGCGTCGGTCGCCGCCGGGACCGATGTCAGAAGCGAGGTGGGCGCGGACGATGCCAGCGCAGTCGACAACGAGAGCGTCCCTCCTTGCGCTTGTGTTTGCCCCCACGTCGTCGTCGGGGGCAAGCCCTTGTCGAAATCGACGCACTGATAGTCCGCTGCCGCGACGCCGCTGGGGATCGCTTGCTGTCCACACCAGGTAGGCGGTGGGCCGCACACGCCACCCTGGCAAGTGTTCCCGGGCGCGCACGTACTGCACGTAGCCCCGGCCGTGCCGCACATGCTCGCCGACTGGCCCGCATGGGCCAGGCACACCGCGCCGCTGCAGCAACCGCTCACGCATGACGCAGCGTTGCATATCGGGATGCACGAACCGTTGGTGCATTGCTGGATGCTCGTGCACGCGGTGGCGCAACTCCCGCAATGGTTGACGTCATTCGGAACGCACGCGCCATTGCAAAGGAGCTCCGTCACCGGACAGCCGCCCGAGTCGAAGGGCGAGTCCGATGGGGCATCGCCAGCCTCTTGCGCGTCGCGCGCGCTGCCGCCGTCCCCCAAGGCGACGACGACGTCGGCGACGTCGGCCAAGGCGGCTCGGTCCAGCGCGCCGTCCATTCGGCTCTCCTCCGCGGCGACATCCGTGAGCCCGTCGGTCGTTGACTCGCCGCCCATCGCGACGCGATCGTCCCCGCTCGGGGTGCTCGATGTGTCTTGTGTCGAGCCATCGCCAGCGTCGCCGCTGCCCGTGGCCGCGTCATCCCCAGGGCCGACGCCATCCGCTGCGAAGTCCCCGAGCAGCCCGGCACATGCCGCCAGCCCCATGGCAAGCGCCGCGGTAGAGAGCACCCCGCCCTTCCAAGAAAGCCAAGAGCCCATCGGGATGCGAACCTAGTGCCGCCCGTCACCGGGGGCCAGCATTCCTCGTTTCTCGCTCCCGGCGGGGAAGGCCGAACACGAGCAGGCGCGCCGCCCGCTCGGTCATGGCGAGCTCGCGCGCGACACGAGCGAACACGACATCGGTCACGCGCCCCCGGGGCGGTGAAGCGATGTGGGCAAGCTCGCGCGTCCACCGGCGTGCGTCGTCCGGAAACGGAAACGTCGGCAGCGCGGCGGCATAGGCACGTTCGACCTCCGAATCCACACGCTTGCGTCTCGACAACCAGCGCTTCGCGCACAGCGCGCCGCGCGCGAGCGCATGAAAGAGCGCCGTAGCCTCCATCCATGGCTGCAGCCGTCCTTTGTCGCACAAGACTCGGTCGAGAGCAGCGATGCGTCGGCGTATCTCGGCGAGCTCCAGATCGTCCATCTCACGCAATGCCCCGGGAAAGCGTGAAGAGAGCTCGGCCATACGAATGCGTGTCTGCGTCACGTCCTCCTCGACGGTCGCGTGCGCCAATCGCATCGCGAGCATCTGCGCATACTTGCTACGCAGCGCGACGAGCGCGTCACGCGATACGACGGCTGTTTTCATTCAGATCGATGGCTCCCGGTCCCGAGGCGCGTCACAGGAACTAGCAAGCCCGCTCCCCGGGGCTACGCTTTCTTCGTGGACGACGGCAAGCGCCAACTGGACGAGCTCAGGCAAGAGATCGCGAAGATCGACCTTCAGCTTCTCGCTGGGCTCGACAAGCGTGCCCGTGCGGCCCGGCGGCTGGGCGAGCTGCGCAAAGATCAGCCGCCGCAGGTCTCCGTAACGGACCAAGATGCCATCCGCGCACTTGCCGCCCGCATCGGCGGTGACATGCCGCGAGAAGCGGTGGAGCACATTTTTCACGAGATCTTCGCTGCGTGCCTCGCAATCGAGCTTCCCGTGAAGGTTGCCTTCGTCGGCGTCGAAGGGGGGCCGGGGCATGCTGCCGCTGGCGGGCGTTTTGGCCATACGTCGAACTTGATGGGTGCGAAGACGGCGAGCGCAGCGCTCGACGAAGTGTCCCGACGACGAGCCGAGTTCGCGGTCGTGCCCTTCGAGACATCGACCGACGGGCCTGTGCCGTCGACGATCCTCGCGCTTCTGACGAGTGACCTTCGGATCGTCGAAATGCTCGAAGCTTCGCACGACCTTCATC
>JALYHX010000859.1 GCA_030776305.1 Myxococcota bacterium | reverse complement strand
GGTCTGGAGGCGGGGGGGGCGGCGTGGGATCTGGCGTCAGGTTCGGCGCGGGGACGATGAACACCGGATGGGGTCCCGGCACGGGGGGCGGGTTCGGAACGGCCTCGGGTACGGGAGGGGGGCACGGCGGCCCCGGCGGTGGCGGTGGGGCATCCGGAACTGGCGCGGGCAATGGTCCCGGGGAACATGGAATCCAAACGCTCGGTGGAGCCGGCGCATCGCATGGCGGACTCACTCTCGAGCAGATTCGGCGCGTCGTGGTGGCCCACATGGGCGCGCTCAGAGCTTGCTACGAGATCGAGGCGCAGAAGGATCCAACGCTGCGCGGTGGAGTGACCGCCGGCTGGACAATCGACCCAAGCGGCGCGGTGACAAGCGCGAACGTCGCCGGGTCGACCATCCACAATGCGCGCGTCGAGGGATGCGTGGTCCGCCAGGTGCGGACCTGGCACTTTCCATCGAGCGATGACGTGTCTCAGGCGACGTTCCCGTTCGTGTTCGGCATCGGAAGGTGAGGGGAAACCGGCCGCTAGTTCATCCGGGCCGGAAACTACGTGTGCGGCGCACGCCCGCCGCGATGAGTCCGAGGCTGGCCATGCGATTCCGTTGATCGGGCCGCCGTCCGCGATGCAATTGATGTTCACCCATCCATTGCCGAAACTCGATCCCCGCACTGCGATCCCGACGACGCCGGAGACACCGTCTATCTCCGTGGAGGTACGTACATCGAGGCGATCTATCCCCCCCCCGTCTCGGGTACCCCGGGCGCCTGGATTGGAGTGCTTGTCGGGCTGGCGACGTAGTACTCCATACCGGAGGCAGTCCGCGCGGCGAGGAGCCATAGCAGCGCGGACACGTGAATGAGGGGGCATAGCTTCATGAGGACGGCTCGAGGAGAACCCCCGGCAGTCTTCGCAACCCCGCGGACGGGGAACGGTTCGTGGCATTCTATACAAAGCCGCCGTCACTTCTCACTGGCATCTCGGCCTCTTGACGATCATGATCGCGCACCAAAGGGTGCGCAAGGTTACGAAGCGGCACAAGGCGACGTTCGTGGGTCTGGGCGTCATGGGACTGCGCCACGTGCGTGTGTTTGCGTCGCTCGCTCGTCGGTTCGAGGTCGTTGGCGCTTACGACGTGCGTGACGACATCGGTTTGCCAGAGTACACGTCCCTGTCCCGTCTCCGCAGCGAGGACGAAGCGATCGCGCGCGCCGATGTCGTGATCGTCGCCACGCCCACCCGAGTTCACTGGGGCACGGTTGCGCGCGCGTTGGCGGCCGGCCGGCACGTTTTGGTTGAGAAGCCGCTGTGTGCGACGACGGCTGACGCGATGGCGCTCGTGGGCCTCTCCAGGCGAGGACCGGGGCGGCTATTTGTCGGGCACTCCGAGCGATTCAATCCGGTGGTCCGTGTCCTCGCGGGTCTCACGCGTGGCGAGCCATTGATCTCGATCGATTTACTACGCGTCGGTCCGTCCCGCCCGACGGATTGCGGGGTCCTCGTCAATCTTGGCGTGCACGACTTCGATCTCGCGACCTACCTTGGGAGAGCGCCGCTGGCGCTTCGCGCAGCGCTTGGCGGCCCCGGCGAGGACCTCGCTCACGTGCTTTTCACTACGGCACGGGGCGCGGTAGGGCATCTATGTGTCGATCGTTCTGCCTCTGCGAGGCGGCGATCGATCGCTCTCACCACGCCACGCTGGCACTACGAGGGAAACCTGCTTGCATACGATCTGGTGCGCACATCTCGCATGACCGGCGTGCGTACCGATGTGCCCCTGCCACTCGATGAGCCCTTGGTGGCTCAGGCGAGCGCGCTCGCCGACACGCTGGACGGCGCGCAGGCTCGCGAGATAGCGACCGGAGAAGATGGCGCCTATGCCGTGGCCCTCGCCGAAGAGGCGATCTCCCAATGCGCGTGCGGCCTTTCCGGATCCCAAACAGTCTCCGGAGCGTGAAAAACTTGTCGCGCCGCCGACGCGCCTGATACGTCCGGAGGCTGATGCCTCCCTCGGAGCCTCCCGAGCGATTCCGCCCCATGTTACGCGGCGCGGGCCCGCGATTCTCCCGCGAAGCCGCTCAGCGACCTATTTTGGTCTTCGAGAATATCTACAAGTCATATCGACAGGGGGCTCCCGTGCTTCGGGGAATGAGCCTCGTCATCGAGCGCGGGGAATTCGTTTTCATTACTGGGCCGAGCGGCTCTGGCAAATCGACGCTACTCAGATTGCTCTACCGAGCCGAGACGGTCGACGACGGGCGCATCCTCTTTCTCGGACGGGACGTTGCGCGGTTGCGCGATGACGCGGTCCCGTTCTTGCGACGCAACCTGGGCGTGGTTTTCCAAGACTTCAAGCTCGTGCCCACGTGGACGGTGCACGAAAACGTCGCTGTCGCGCTCGAAGTGCTCGGGTTGCCGGCGCGTCTCATCCGCGCGCGCGTCGGCGAGGCGCTGCAGCGCGTTGGCCTCGGGGGCCGAGGCCACGACATGGCGGCGGTTCTATCGGGTGGAGAACAACAGCGTGTGGCCATCGCACGCGCCATCGTAGGGGAACCAGCCCTCATCCTGGCGGACGAGCCGACGGGGAACCTCGACCCGCAACTTGCCATCGACATACTGGGTCTTTTCGAGGAGGTGCATACGACGGGTACGACCGTGCTGTTCGCGACCCATGATCGCACGCTCCTGGAAGCGCGCTCGCGTCGTGTCGTCGTACTGGGTGAAGGCAAGGCTGTGGACGTCCGCGAGGGCATCGCCACCGACGAGTACGAATACCCGTTGTCGCATTAATTTACCAAAACGCCTGGCGCCGACGGCGCCTTGGCGATCCAGCCATCTGCCGCAGTACCATTGGTCTCGTTCGAGGGAGTTCATTCATGTTGTCGGACAGCACTGCAAGGAGGGCACGGCGCGGGATGATGCGAGAATGGCGTCTGCACACGCTGAGCGTGCTCTCGCTCACCGTTGCGTTCGTCTGCCTTGGCGCCGCGCTCTTGGTCGTCACCAACCTACGCGCGGTAGAGCAACGCTGGGCGCACGCCGGGCGCGCGTCCGTTTATTTGAAGGAGGGCGCTTCGCAAGACGCGGTGGATGCATTGCGGGCTGCGCTGATGCGTATTCCTGGAGTGAATGACGTTCGCTACCTATCGAGCGGAGACGCCCGTATCGAGTTCGGGACGCGCGAGCAGGCGCGGAACGATCTTGTAGCTCTGCCCGTCGAAGCGTTTCCTGCCTCGCTAGAAATCGAAGTTGCACCCGAGATGTTGGACGCGAACCTCGCGGACATGGTCGTGAAGATGCGGCAGCTCCCATCCGTGGACGACGTCGAGACTTACCAGTCGTGGACGGAGCGACTTTCACGCTTGGTGCGCGGCGGGGTTGCGGCGTCGGCGCTTCTTGCCGCGGTCGTCTTCACTGCCGTGCTGGCTGTCGTTGGTTCGACGATGAGGCTTGCCCTGCAGCGCAGACGCACCGAGGTGGAGGTATTGAAGCTCGTCGGCGCAACGGACGGATTCGTCAAGAAGCCGTTCGTCGTCGAAGGAAGCGTGCAGGGCGCGCTTGGTGCCATGGGGGCAATCGGGTTGCTCGGCGTCCTGTTCGTCCTCGTACGCGGCCGCCTCGACGCGGAGCTCGCTGCGCTCATAGGCGTCGAGCCGATTTTCTTGCCGTGGTACATCGCCGCAGGGTTGGTTGCGCTCGGGGCATTGCTCGGCGCAACGGCCGCAGTTACGAGCTTGCGCAAGCTGGTGACCATATGAGCCGCTGGGCCGTGTCATCGCTGGTCGTTGCGTTGGCGCTGCCTCCGATCGCAACTGGACGCGCAGCGCCCATCGGGGGTGCCACAACGCCTTCCGATCCTGGGCTCGCACTGGCAGCGATCGATCGACGCGTCGCCGAGGCGAACGCCCTGGAGCAGTCCGACAAGCAAGAGTTGGCACGCGTCGGCGAGCAGCTGGCGCTGCGACATGCGCGCGTTTTGTCGCGTGGAAGGGCCTTTTATCGGATGACCCGAGCGGGTTTGCTTCCTGTTGGCGCGGGGTTTGGCGCATTGATCTCGCACGCGATGCATGTCGAGCGGGCGCGTCGGGTGCTCATTTCGGAAATTGACGCCGAGGCGGGTCTGCGCGGCCGTGGGGCTGAGCTCGCGCGCGATCTCGAAAGCATCGCGCACGATCGTTCGGCTCTCGCCAGTCAGCGCGGAAGTATGGATGCCGCACGCAACGCG